>CAYLNH010000017.1:0-18188 GCA_964384625.1 uncultured Lentisphaerales bacterium | reverse complement strand
CCGTTGGCGTGAGGAACAGCCGCTGACCCGCAAAACCCCATTCCCCGGACAGGCATGCCGGCTACCCTCTGAAGCTCTATTACTCTGCCGGGACGTGGTCCGGCTTGGGCGTATCGGCGGGGGCATCGCCGCTGAGCTCGACAAGTTCCGACTTACGGATGCGGCGGAGGACGCGGAAACCGAGCATGTTGCCGTGGGATGTACCCGTCAGGCAGTTGCGCGTCGCAGACCGGCACTCCGGCGCGGCCAGGAAGAAGTTGCCGCCGCGAATGCTGTGTTTGTAGTAGATGCCGGCGTGCACCTGTCTGAACTCCTTTTTCTCGCCGGTCTCGTAGTCATAAAAAAAGTTCCGGCACCACTCCCAGACGTTGCCGTGCAGGTTGTGAATGCCCCAGGCATTCGGCCGGCGGGTGCCGACGGTTTCACCGCGATTGGCGTCGAAAACGGCAAATTTGCTGAGGACCTGATCGTCCTTGCAGTGGTAGGGGGTTTCGGAACCGGCACGGCAGAGGTATTCCCACTCTTCTTCGCTGGGCAGGACATAGGCGCCGGGTTCCAGTTCTTCCTGCTTGGACAGTTCCTCGCAGAACTTCGCGGCCTGGTACCAGGTGACCTCTTCGACCGGCCGGTCCGGCCCTTTGAAGAACGACGGGTTGAAGCCCATGACCTGTTCAAACTGCGCCTGAGTGACCTCGTGGACCCCGGCATAGAACGCCTGGCGAATCGCCACGTCGTGGCGAGCTTCGTCCGGCCCCCTGCCCTGTTCGTCCGGTGGACTTCCCATCTTGTATTTGCCGAAACTCGTTGGTATCAGTCGAAAATGCATACCGATGGAATTCTCGATCTCGACCGGCAGGCGGCGCTCCTTGACGAAACTCATCTGATTGTCCTGAGCGAATTTGCTGCCCGGCGCCAGATCACGGAGCACGGGATAGACGGCGCCCTTGACCTCGCGGCAGCCTTTGGGCACGCGGGCATTGAGTCCGAGGAATTCTGCCGGTGACGGATCGGGCAACGGCTCCTCTTCCTCGACCTGGCGTTCAAGTCTGGGATAGATGATCAAGGTCAACAGGACGGCCAGCATGACGCCGAAGATCCCGAGCCGAAGGACCAGTTTGCGGCGGCCGGCAGCGGCCTCATCGGGCTGGCTCTGCCGAGCTTTGCGATGTTGACGGAAGCGGTCTTCGATCTGCTTCAGATCTTTGGTGCGCAGATCAGCAGCCGCCTTGTTCCGGTTGGACTTTTCGGTTGGTTCCGGTTTGGCCATATCGGTCTACAGCTTTCGACAAACTTGATGGATACTCCAGGCCCCGAATATGACCGGGGCCAGGCCGGCGGCGACAACCGCCGGGAGAATGCCCTTGCTACCCAACACAACGAAGAAACGGGCGGACATATAATAGGCGCCAAGTAAGAAAGCTGCAACAACAAAGCCCTTCATACTGCCGGTACGCCGCGTCGCCGCCGCCAGCGGGATGCCCAGCAGCACGGCGATAATGCAGGTCAACGGCGCGACCAATCGATCGTAGAACGCGGTCTTAAGCAGAGCGACGGTCCTCGGCGGCAGCCGCAGGCTGTCCTCATGCAGGATGTCGTGCAGCTCGCGGGCGGGCAGTTCCTCGCTAACCCGCAAACGGAAAAAGAACCGGATGCCGCGCGGCCGCTCGCTGAGTTCGAGCGACAACTCGGGGACCTCCCGGTTGGCGCCGTAGGGGATGCCCTGCTCATCAAAGCGGGTCCGGCGGGCGCGCCGGAACACCCAGACCTGCGCTTGCCGATCGAATCGGCCGGTGCGCGCGAACAACTCCCATTCCACGCTGCCGTCGGCCCGGGTCTGTCGGATCGAGACATTGGTCAGCTCGCCGTTCCGACTGAAACTGCGCATGGCCCAGGTCCGATTGTCGGCGCTGTTGCGAAAGGTGAGCAACGGCTCGAGTTCTCCCCCGGTCCGGCCGTAGGCCTCGACCCGACGCTTGATCGCCCGGGTTTGCCGGCGGGCGGTCGGCGACAGGTATTCTGAAATGAACAACTGCCCGGCAGCCAACCCGACCGCCACCAGGAGAAACGGAATGCACGCCTGAAAGATCGACACGCCGGCGGCCCGCAGCGCCGACATCTCGTTGTGCTTCGACATGGTCGACAGACACTTGACGGTGGCCAGCAGCAGCGAGATCGGCAGAATCCGCAGGATGTTGTCGGACTGCAGGTAGAGGAAGTACCGCGCCATCTCCGGGAACGGCGACTTGGCGTCGAGGAATTCACTGAGTTCGTCCATCAGGCTGAAGACCAGGAACAGGATGAAACAGCCGACCAGGAACGAGCCCAGGACAATGACGAAGTCGAAGAGCATGTAGCGAAACAGGCGCCAGGAGAAGAACCGCCGGCGGGGTACGGGCTGTCTGCTCAATTGCGCCGCCGCCGCCATGGTCCGGCCCTCCGCCGCTAGTCCCGGACCGTGATCTTGACGACCCGGACGCCGGTCAGGATCTCCTGTACGGAGCGGCGCTCGGGCATGATTGCCGCGAGGACGGTCAACGGCCACAGCGCCACCATGGCCAGGGTGTAGGCCAACGCCCGAAAGAGATAGACCGGATCGCCCTCGGCGCCGATGACCATGATGCCCCAGAACCACTGGCCGACAGTCTGGGCTTTGAAGCCGTAGCCCGCCAGGTAGTAGAGCAGAAAGAACAGGACAAACAGCACGGTCGACCCCATATAGAGCGAACCGGCAATCTCCTCGGCTTCACCTGCCGGCGCCAGGTTGAGCGTAAAATGCACCCCGAGGAAAAGCACGAGGCCGAAACCGACAACGATGATCATATCGAACAGCCAGGCCAGGAACCGCTGCAGCGGGCCGGCCGGTTTGTACTTGAAGACCCCGGCGTTGGTCAGGGAATGAATGGCCTTCTTCGGGCCGATGTATTCGTCCTCCTCGACCTCCGGTACTTGCCCGCCCCCCTCCATGGCTTCAATCGCCTCAAGGATGAACGGCACATCCGTCGACGCCGTCCAGGATTTCATCAAGGTGTTGCGCACCTCGCTCTTCCGGGTCACGCGGCCGCTGTTCACCCATTGGACGATCACTTCCTGGTCAACCGGGCCGTATTCATTGCCGTCCCCAGACCGGACAATGTACTTCATCGGGCATTACCTCCTGTAACACCGCAACTATAGCCGGATTTCACGAAAAATCGCCTGAGCTGCTGTAATTTTGGTCGGTTCGGATGTATTCTGGTGCCGCCTGACCACGGACAATTCTTCAGTATGCAAATGATTCGCACGATACGCGCGCTGGACGGCATTTTATACAGCCTACTGGCCCTCCTTGCCCTGCTGCTGCACCCGACGGTTGGCCGCGATCCGCTGGGCGGCATTGACTTATTCTGCGCGATTCCGGCCTTCACGCTGGCCTGGTTTTGCCTGGGGCTGCCGGCGGCGATGCTGGCGGAGAGCAAATGGCAGCACGGGGTTCACCGGCTGCGGCTGAGCGCCCTGGCGTTTGCCGGGCTCGCACCGTTTGCGGTCTGGTGGCTGCGGCGTCCGGCCAGCAATTACCTCGTGGTGAACTTCCTGCTGTGCGCCCTCGCCGGCGCCTGCGTTGCCTTTTTCCTGACAGTGGTCTGCGGGCAACTGAGCCGGGAACTCGGCCGGAGCCATCTGGCGTGGGAGTCGCGGCTGGCCCGCGGCATCGTATTCTGGGGCTTGATTGTGGTCGGCTTCGGCGGCATTACACTGGTCCTGCTGATCAGTCTGATTTTCTTCAAGGACCACACCCCCGGGCGCAGCCTCGCCTCCTTTCTCGGTCTGGCCGGCCGGCTCCGGCTCGGGAACCAGGCTCATTCGCGCCTGCCGGCGATTGCCGCCGCATTTGTCGCCATCGCCCCGGTCGTCTTTCTGGTCAGTCTGGTTGTACGCCTGCGCTTCGCCGTCCTGGCGTACCTGCACGAAAATAAGGAGGCCTGATGAATACGCAGTTGATTGTCGCCCTCGACTTTGACCAACTCAGCGAGGCGGAAGCCCTGGTCGACCGCCTGGGCGACGCCGTGTCCTATTTCAAAGTCGGCAAACAGTTGTTCACCAGGAACGGCCCGGCCGCGCTGGCGGCACTGAAGTCGCGCCGCAAACAGATCTTCCTCGACCTCAAGTTTCACGACATCCCGAACACCGTGGCCCAGGCCGTGCGGGTCGGCATCGAATTGGGCGCCGACATAATCAACGTCCACGCCGGCGGCGGGCGCGCCATGCTCGAAGCCGCTGCTGCCGCCGCGCACGAGGCCAACCCGGAGGCCCTCCTGGTCGCCGTCACGGTCCTCACCAGTCTGGATCAGGCGGCCCTGCGCGAAGTCGGGCTGGATACGCCCCCCGCCGACCAGGTTGCACGGCTCGCCCGCCTGGCGCAGGACGCCGGCGCCCACGGCGTCGTCGCATCCGCCAGAGAAAGCGCGATCATCACAGCTGCCTGCGGCCCGGACTTCGTCCAGGTCCTCCCCGGGATCCGCCCCGCCGGCGCCGCCCGCAACGACCAGAAACGGGTCGTGACGCCCGGCGACGCTCGAGCAATGGGGGCGCACTACATCGTCGTCGGTCGCCCGATCACCAGAGCCGACGATCCCGCCGGCGCCGCCGGCGCGATCCTGGAGGAGCTCCAGGGATGAGCGGCCGGGATCACGGCAAATCCAGAACCGGCAGCGGCGACAGCGACTGGCGCGAGGTGATCTACCGCGGTATCGAGTCCGAAGAGCTCGACTATAAAGCGGCGCAGAACTGGCAGCAGCTCAGTCGCACGGGCAAAGCCAAGTTCGCCCGCCATGCCATGGCCCTGGCCAATACCAAGGGCGGCTACATCGTCGTCGGCGTCGGCGAAGATCACGCCGGCAAGCCGGCGGTGTTCACCGGCATGACCCAGAGCCAGACGAAGAGCTTCGACCCGACGGATTTCGGCAACTTCGTCAACAGCTTCGTGGAACCGCCGATCGAGTTCGAGATCGAACGTCCGACGGTCGACGGCCGCAGCTATGTCATCATCGTGGTCCGCCGGTTCCGCGGGCTGCCGCACGTCTGCAGCCATAACTGCGAGCACGAGCTGCAGCAGGGCGCGTTCTATGTCCGTACCGCCGACGCCTCAAGTCGGGTTGCCTATCGCGCCAGCGAGCTGCACGCGTTGATCCAGCGCTCGCTGCGGAATCAGCGGGAGCTGCTGGGGCGGATGCTGCGTGGGATCCTGTATGAAAGCGGCCAACACCCGGAGCCGCACGCGGAATCCCGGTTCAACGAGCAGTTGCGCCACGCCCAGGCGTTCCTGCAGAAGGAACCGGCCAAGGCACTGTTGAATCAGCCGCGATTCGACTTCGCCTGCTATCTGCCGAATTTCGTCGACGCCCGCTACGGCCTCGAGGAAATCCGGCAGAGCGTCGAAGACTCGATCTACACCTTTCGCGGCGACGCACTGCTGGAGCTCGGCGATGATGAAGAGACGTATTTCACCAACGTCTCACTGCGGTCGCTGTCGCTCGATCAGCGCGTGTACTGGCAGGCCTTCCATTCCGGCTTGTTCCACTGCTGTCGCGCCCTGCCCGTCCGCGACCACGTACTCGTCTACGAAGACCTGGTCCATCTTGTCACCGAAGCCGTGTATTTTCTGGGCCAATACTACACGAATCTTGATGAAGGCGACGACCTGCTGACCCTGTCGGTCTGGGTGCAGGGCGCCGAGGGCCTGGTCCTCCAGGTGCCCGGCGCCGGCAAAGGACGTCGCGTCGAGTGTGTCTGC
This sequence comes from uncultured Lentisphaerales bacterium, assembly GCA_964384625.1. Taxonomy (GTDB): domain Bacteria; phylum Verrucomicrobiota; class Lentisphaeria; order JABSQK01; family JABSQK01; genus CAYLNH01. The sequence goes on along the minus strand of CAYLNH010000017.1, from coordinate 12,418 downwards.
CGCATCCCGGAAATCCGGCTGCGGATGAAACGGACCGGAGCCGACCTGGCCAGCGGCGTCATCGGCCACGCCAGCCGGCTTGTCCGCGAGATCTGCGTGCGTTTCAATGTCCCCGCCGGACGGCACACACAACTGCCGCAGTTGATCAAGGAACACCTTGAGCCGCGCGTCTGATTGCGCCGCGCCGGAACGGGGTGTACAGTCAAAATCCCAATGCCGTGAGTGCCAAACAGGAGAAACCCATGTCCCAAGCCGATACCGAACAGACCCTTGTACTGATCAAACCCGACGCCATGAAACTCTCGTTGACGGGTTACATCCTGTCCCAGTTCTCGGAGATCCATACCGGCCTGCGGTTCGCCGGCATGAAGGTCGTCCATGTCACCCGGATGCTGGCCGAAGAGCACTACGCCGAACACGCCGGCAAACCCTTCTTCCCCGCGTTGCTCGACTACATCACCGGCGGCGTGCACTACGAAGACACCCCGCATCGGCGCCGCGTGATCGCCATTGTTTACTCCGGCACCGACGCCGTCAAGACCGTCCGGAAATACGCCGGTCCGACAAATCCGCATACCGCCCGCGACGAAGCCCCCGGCACCATCCGCGCCCTGGGCACCGTCGTCCCGGTCCACGACGCCGACGGCAATGAGATCGACAAGCGCATGGACAACCTGGTCCACGGTTCCGCCACACCCGCAGAAGCCGAACGCGAAGTCAAGCTCTGGTTCAAACCCAACGACATCATGCCGTACATGCGCACCTACCCGGCGGTTGTCTGCGAAGAACACTTTTACTACAAGGACGGCGACCTCTTCACGACCCACGTCGACGGCAGCACCTGTCTGATCGCCCCGGGCGAAACCGCCTGGCAATCCGATCTGCTCGCCCTGGAACAGCTCGCAGCCGGCGGTCAGACAGATGTCTCGCTCAATGCCGTCGCGGCCAAGTATCTGATCAACCAGATGCCGGCCGAAGAATCAACCCGCTAGATGGTTTCGGCGGAAGTCTTTCCGCCACGGATGGCCCGGGGTTCGCGGCTCGCGGCAGGCGGTGGAAGGGGCGTGTGCTGCAGCACATGACCATTTCGCCAACGCCCCCCGAGCCCGAAAACGGGCAACTCGGAGAGCGGGTCCAAGCATCCGGCCGGCGGCGTTGCCCCCGCAAAGCGGGGCAGGCACGAAATGTATCCCGCCAAGGCGGGACACGATGCTCGCATCGCTTGTTCGGCGGCGTCTTGACGGACTACAGTCCGTACTCAGCGGCCAGTCTGGCAGCGTAGACCTGCTCGAGTTCGGCGTAGGTTGCGGCCGTCGCCGGATCCGGCTCGACCGTGGCCGGGTCGAGATCGCAGAAGCTGTCGAACAAGCCGTCCCAGGCCAGACCGCCGACGCCGTTGGCCGCGCGCAACGCAGCGCCCAAGGCCGCGGAATTCGTCACGCGCAGCCGTTGCAGCGTCGCCTGGAAGACGTTGGCCAGGACCTGCAGAATCCCCGCGTTGCGGGAGGCGCCGCCGGTGACGCGGATCTGCGTCGGCGCCTCGCCGATCCAGGCCGAATGGATCTTCATATTGACCGCTTGCGCTTCGATGACGGCCTTCGCCGCGGCGGGTGCATCTTCCCAGTTGGTGAATGCTTCCGTCCCGAACAGCCGGGCGCCCGGCTCCAGCACCAGCGGGGTGATTTCCGCTTCGAAGAACGGCAGCATCAGATTGCCGTTGTTCGCCGCCGGCGTCTGGTGCAGCACCATATCGGCAAACGCATCCCAGTCGGGACTGCCGATCCTATCGACCACCGCTTCGCGCGCGAGCGAGCCGTTCTTGAAACAGACCAGGCTCATGAAGCCGCCGGCCGGGTTGCCGAAGACATGGCCGTACCCCTTGGGATCCGTCACCGGGCTGCTCATGGCCGCGAACAACGTATCGCTGGTGCCCAGACTGATAACGGCGGTCCCGGGATCGACGGCACCCATCCCGACCAGGCTGCACGGGTTGTCGCCCGAAAACGGCATCACCACACAGTCTGCGGCGAACCCGTATTTCTCCACGAAATAGCCGCTGATCGGGCCGGCCTGTGTACTGCCGGCAACCGGCGCGGTCAATTTCTCACGCAACCCGGGAGCGGTCGCGTCAAGGAGGTCCTGACTCCAGTCGGCCGCCGCCAGGTTCAACAGGTTCATGCCGGCGCCGTCACCCAGGTCGATGCTGACGTCCCGCCCGGCAAGGATGCTCGCCATGAAGGAACTGACCAGATGGATGCGGGCGGTGTTGTTGTAGGCGGCCTCATCGTCTTTGTAGAACTTGCGGATCTGCGGGCCGGTGAAGCGCTCAATCGCGCGCGAGCCCGAGATCTTCACAACTTCCTCGTCGCCCCCGACGGCGGCGGCGATCTCACGACATTCGGCGTTAGTCGAGCTGTCCATCCAGATCGGCGCCGTCGACCGGCTGAGACACGGCTTGATCTGCTCGGCCAGCGCCTGAGCGGCGTCCAGATTGCCGACGACAGCAGCAAAGGACGCATTGAGATAGACCGAACCGTGCTGCTGTCCGGAGCCGCTGATGCCGTTGACGGCGGACCAGTCGAAGCCCTTCTTCTGATTGCGTGCCAGGACCAGATCAAGCGCCGCCAGCCACATCAACGGATCGCTGTGTTTGACCAGCGGATCAGGGTTCTCAAGGAAACCGTTGGGACTGTTGAACGCCGGCAGTTCGGCGCCGAAATTGACCGAATCATCAAGGACTACCTTGCCCGAATCCGTGTCGATCACCATGACACTCAGACTTTGCGTACTCGAATCCAACCCAAGAAATAACGGCATGGCAGCAGCTCCTTCTGCATCTGGAGGGGTTCACTTCATAAGCGGCCAATATAGTGTTGGGCCTCGCCATGTCAACGGAGCAGGGGCTCACCACGCGTGGGCGCATGTCAGTTCTGCAGGTCATCCCTTCGTGTTGCGGCAAGAGCCGCACCATAGCGCCGGAACGTTCGCCAGTCCAGCCACCGGCGGGCTTGTGGGCGTATGCGATGTCTGTTGCCGGTTCGCGACTCGCTGGACCCCAGGTTGCTCGTCGGCCCGGCGAATGCGTTCGACAGGGAAGGAGACGGCCCCACGCCCCTGCTTTTCGGGCGCTGGGAAGCCAGCTTCTCAGCACCCGAAAAGCAGGGTGAGGGGTGAGGGCTTGCAGCCACTGCAGCATGTTCACAAATGCTGCAGTCGATTTCTTGATCCGCCCTTCGTCTCAACCTTTGTCTCAACCTTCGTCAAATCCTGCTCCGAAAGGGGGGACAACGGTTGGGACAAAGGTTGAGGCAAAGGGGAAAGAGACATGGACAGCGGCTACGACTTTTTCTGATACGCTCTAATGAACGTCTTCACCAGCCGGGCAAACCGCCTCGGGTCGTAGGATCGAGCCAATTGTTGGCAGGAAACACCTGCGGAAGTGACATGCGCCCGGCCCGCGTGGAGACCGGGAATGGCAGAGCGGGGTGGTCAATGTGCAGTATTCAACGCTCCGACGAGTTCCCCGCTCCGTGAGCGACAGAACCGCCACGAACTCCGAGTGGATCACCAGCATCCTCGAACGAAGATGCCTATGGCACAGTTTCGGAACGCGGTTCTGTGAAGAGTGATGATGCCACCGACCAGAGTTCCGCCGCCCGGCGGAGACGGCCGGCTCGCGAACGTCGCCGTCCCGGTCTCTTGAGAGTGGGGGCGCAGACTGCGGCATCGGACTTGCGCGGCGCAAACGCCCCTGGTGGTCCGACTGCAGCCTGCGGCATCCGGCACTGCGACGGCAAGCATCAGTCGCCCAGGGTTTCCTCGAAGAGCTCGCCGACATTCTCGTGGTGGATGCGCGAGAAACAGATGCGGTCGATGCACTGTGCGAAACTCTCGTGGCCGCTGATGATATCGATTTCAACCCGCATGAACAGGATCCGCAATTCGGGGGACGCCAGTTCCGGGAAGCGTACAGCGTCTTTCTCGGTGGTCAGCACGAGCTGGGCCTCGGTCTCCTTGGCCTCGTTCATAAAGGCTTTGATCTCACGCAGCGAATAACGGTGGTGATCGGCATAGCGCTTATAGAGCACCAGATGGGCGCCGAACCGATTCAGAAAGCGCTCGAAACTCTCGGGCTGGGCGATACCGCAGATCGACGCCACCCGCTGCTCACGCAGCAGATCCAACGGCAGCTGCTCGCCGGTCTTGAGATCCTGCAGATACAGCGGTTTGTGGGTACACTCGATGATCTCCGCATTCGGATTGTGGCGTTTGACGAAGCCGCGGAGATGCCGCAGATGCGAGCCGCCGTTGGACTTGGTAAGAAAGACGTAGTCCGCCCGCCGCAGGTTCTGGATCGGCTCGCGCAGCAGACCGCGCGGCAGCAGATGATGGTTGGTAAACGGATTGGTCGAATCGATCAGGAGCAGGTTCAGCCGCGGTTTCAGCGGCAGATACTGGAAGCCGTCGTCGAGGATCAGCGTATCGCAATTGTGGACGCGAATGGCATAGCGCCCGGCTTTGACGCGGTTCTTGTCGACCAGGACCACGACGTTGTCGAGGTTCTTGGCGAGCATGTAGGGTTCGTCGCCGGCCATCAGCGAGTCGAGCTTCAACTCTTTGCCGTCGGAGACGACGCGCGGGGGGACCTGATCCTGTTTGAACAGATCGCCGACTTGCCGGACGAGGGGCTTGCTTTTGCTTTTGTAGCCGCGACTGAGAATCGCCACGCGCCGGCCGCGAGCGGCCAGGATGCGGGCGAAGATCTCCACGACCGGGGTTTTGCCGGTGCCGCCGACGGTCAGGTTGCCCACGCTGATCACCAGACATCCGAGCCGGTGGTCCTTGAGCACCCGGTGGCGATACAAACTGAGCCGCCATTTCACCAGATTCTGGTAGACCCGGGAAAGGACAAAGAGCCCGGCGCGGACCCATTTGTCCAAGGGCGCGTGACGCCGCTCTTCGATGAGGTCCTGCGCGTAGGTTTCGACATTCTCCAGGGCGAGCCGGAGATTCACAAGCACCTCCTTGGGGGTGGACCGGAGCGGTCTACGGCACGGGGAACCGGCTGGTCAGACCCCGGACTTCTTCGAGAACCGCGGCCGTTACGGCAGCGTCGTCGATCCGGCTGATAACCCGGTGAATCCACTCGGCGATCTTGACCATTTCGGTTTCTTTCATGCCGCGCGTGGTGACGGTCGGCGAGCCCAAACGCAGACCGCTGGTCACCATCGGCTTGGCCGGGTCGAACGGGATCAGGTTCTTGTTGGTGGTGATCCCGGCTTTGTCGAGGGCGGCTTCCGCCGCCTTGCCCGTGGTCTCCAACGGCCGGAGGTCAACGAGCATCAGATGGTTGTCAGTGCCGCCCGAGACAATCCGGAAGCCGTGACCGTTCAATGCTTCGGCCAGGGCCCGGGCGTTTTTCAACACCTGCTGGCAATAGACCTTGAAGGACGGCGCCATGGCTTCCTTGAAGCACACGGCTTTGGCGGCGATGACGTGCATCAAAGGCCCGCCCTGAATGCCCGGGAAGATCTGCGAGTTGATCTTCTTCCTGTATTTATCCCGGCAGAGAATCAGGCCGGAGCGCGGGCCCCGGAGGGTTTTGTGCGTCGTACTGGTGACCACGTCGCAGTGCGGTACCGGACTCGGATGCAGTCCGGCCGCAACCAGACCGGCGATGTGCGCCATGTCCACCATCAACAGCGCGCCAATGCCGTCGGCGATGGCGCGCAAGCGCGGGAAGTCGATGAACCGGGGATAAGCGCTGGCGCCGGCCAGGATCAGCTTGGGCTGGTGCTCCCGGGCCAGACGTTCGATCTCGTCGTAGTCCAACATCTCGGTATCCCGGTTGACGCCGTAACTGACGAAGTTGAACAAGCGCCCGCTGAAGTTGACGCTGAGACCGTGGGTCAGGTGGCCGCCGTGCGCCAGCGACATGGCCAGCACCGTGTCGCCCGGCTCCAGCAACGCGAAATAAGCGGCCATATTCGCCTGACTGCCGGAGTGCGGCTGGACGTTGGCGGCTTCCGCGCCGAACAGTTCGCAGACGCGTTCCAGCGCCAGACGTTCAACTTCATCGACGTATTCGCAGCCGCCGTAATAGCGCTTCTTCGGGTAGCCCTCGGCGTACTTGTTGGTCAGGCAACTGCCGGCCGCGGCGCGGACGGCGGCCGAGACCATATTCTCCGAGGCGATCAGTTCGATGATCTCGCTCTGCCGTTCGCCTTCCTGATCAATCCACTTGGCGATCTCAGGATCAACCGCACGTACCGCGGTAATCTCATCGGTCGAGTTGATCTCGAGCTTCTGCAGCCGGCGGACATGACGCTCGTCGTCCGAGAACGGCGTATCCAGCCAGGCATCCACGATTGTCTCGAGAGATGCGGCCGACAGGTCCGAGCCGCCGGCCACCAGAATGTTGGAGCAATTGTGACTGCGGCTCAACCGGGCCGCCTCCGGCGTCGTCGCCAACGCCGCCCGGACACCATGAAAACGATTGGCGTTGATGCTCATGCCGATGCCGCTGCGGCAGATCAGAATCCCGGCCCGGTCGCCCCGGCCGGCGACGCCCTGCGCCACCTTGCCGGCATAGTCCGGATAGTCGTCCTGCGGGTCGTTGTCCGCCGGACCGACATCCTCGACGGCAATGCCTTTGCTTTCCAGGTAGCCGACGAGCTTGCTCTTGAGTTCGAAGCCGCCGTGGTCGCTGCCGATCAGCAGTTTGTAGGGCTTGTTGGTAAAGTCGGTGATTTCCATGATTCCCTGTTGTTCTCGGTTGTTAAGCAGACGTCGCACATGCTCCAGCAAACCGCGGAGCGCCGGTTTCATCGAGGTCAGACAGCCGCGGAAGACCTCGACGGACTCGCCAAGGGGGTCCTTGACGTCGGCGTCGACCCCGACCGCGTGCATCAAGACCATGGTCTTCCCAGCCGCCTCGGGGGCCAGCCGTTGGACCTGCCGGGCGTGCTCGGTGGTCATCACGACGATCAGGTCCGCGGCGGCCAGACGGGGCAACGTCAATTCGCTGCTGCAGAAATCGGCAAGTGAGCAGCCTTCGGCGGCAACCGCCTGCACGGCGTGCTCGTGGGCCGGGGCGCCGTCGCCGGCGATGACGCCGGCGGAGCAGACGTGAACATCCAGACCGGCGTCGTCCACCAGTCCCTGAAACCAGGCCTCAGCCATGGGGCTGCGGCAGAGGTTCCCGGTACAGACAAACATCACTGTAAACATGGCTTTTGACCGACCGCCTTTCTGGTGTTCCCGAACCGGGACTGACACGACAGTGCGAGCCGGACAATGGGAACGGGGTCTGAGCGCGAAAGGGCGTACTATGGCACCGGGCGCCAGCGGTCTCAAGGGAGAATCGGAAAAAGACCCCGACCACTGACTTCGGGCAGCACAAAACAGCTGATTCGCGTCTTCGACGGCGGCTTGCCGACGAATAAGCGATTCGAGCATCGTGTCCCGCCTTGGCGGGATACATTTTGTGCTTGCCCCGCTCTGCGGGGTCCCGCCTTGGCCGGATGCTTGGACCCGCTCTCCGAGTTGCCCGTTTTCGGGCTCGGGGGGCGTTGGCGAAATGGTCATGTGCTGCAGCACACGCCCCTTCCACCGCCTGCCGCGAGCCGCGAACCCCGGCCAATCCGTGGCGGAAAGACTTCCGCCGAGACCATCTAGTCGCCGTTGCCGGTGCGCTTATACAAGGTGATCAGGTTGCCCTCGGGATCGCGAATCGTGGCCGTTGCCCGCCCCGGCACCTCGATTGCGGGGTGGACGACTTCGACCTTTTTCTCGCGCAGTTCACTGACCTTGGCATCAAGGTCGGCGACCTCCAGCAGGCAGGAGACATCTTCCCGGCCCTCCCCCGGCTTGGTGGCGCCGCAGTGTTCCAGAACCAGCAGGCCGTTGCCCGGCAACGGATACTCAACCCAGAAATTACTGTCGAGCACGGGCGCCCCCAGCGCCAGGACTTCCGTATAGAAATGCTTTGCCTTGGCCAGGTCCTTAACCCGCACCAGACAGCCGTAGTGGAATTCACCGTTTTCCATTTGTCAGCCCAATATCCCAGTCTTAACAGGGGTTTCAGCGATTTCGGCACCGCCGACAGGCCCCGCACAACAGGACTCCCGGTCGGTTCGAAGTTGCCTTCGGAATATTGCGGCGTTACTATAGCGGCCCCGAAGTTCAATGCAAGCACCAAGGTACCGCCATGAATCGAAGCAAATACGAAAATCCGTTGGTCGACCGTTATGCCAGTCCGGAGATGAGCTACGTCTGGTCGCCCCAGAAGAAATTCTCCACCTGGCGCCGTCTGTGGCTGGCCCTGGCCCGCGGCGAACAGGCCCTGGGCCTGGATATCTCCGACGCGCAGCTCGCCGAGTTGGAAGCGCATCTCGAGGATATCGATTTCGACCGCGCGAGAGAACTGGAACGGCAGTTGCGGCATGACGTCATGAGCCACATCCGCACCTTCGGCGAGTGCTGTCCGGCGGCGAAGCCGATTATCCACCTGGGCGCGACAAGCTGCTATGTGGCGGACAACACCGAGTTGATCCAACTGCGCGAGTCGCTGCAGTTGGTCCGCGGCAAACTGCTGCATGTGATCCGGCTGCTGCGGGACTTCGCGACTGCCAGACGCGATCTGCCGACCCTCGGGTTCACGCACTATCAGCCGGCCCAGATCACGACGGTCGGCAAACGCGCCTGTCTCTGGCTGCAGGATTTCCTGCTGGACCTGCACCGCATCGATCGCGAGTATCGCGAACTCCCCTTCCGCGGCGTCAAAGGCACAACCGGCACGCAGGCGAGTTTTCTGGCGCTGTTCGACGGCGACCACGAGAAAGTCAAGGAACTGGATCGCCTCGTCTCGGCGGAGATGGGGTTTGACCGACGTCTCCTGGTGACCGGCCAGACGTACACGCGCAAATACGACTTCTTCGTTCTCACCGCCCTTTCCGGGCTGGCGCAGTCCGCCTACAAGATGGCCGGCGATATCCGGCTCCTGGCGAATCTGAAGGAGGTCGAAGAGCCCTTCGGCAAGTCGCAGGTGGGCTCCAGCGCGATGGCCTACAAACGCAACCCGATGCGCAGCGAACGCATTTGCTCGCTGGCCCGCTTTGTCATGGCACTCGCCGAAAACGCGGCCAATACCCATGCCGCCCAGTGGTTCGAACGTACCCTCGACGACTCGGCCAACCGCCGGCTGTGCCTGCCGGAAGCCTGCCTCGGCGCCGATGTCATCCTCACCCTCTGCAGCAACGTCATCGACGGCCTGCAACTGTGGCCGCTGGTCATCCGCAGTCATATCGACGCTGAACTGCCGTTCATGGCGACAGAGAACATCCTAATGGCCTGCGTCCAGGCCGGCGGTGATCGCCAGGACCTGCACGAAGCCATTCGCGAGCACTCCATGGCCGCCGCCCGCGTCGTCAAGGAAGACGGCAAACCCAACGACCTGATCCAACGCATCGCCGCCGACCCGCAGTTCGCCGCAGTCCACGATAAACTCGACGACCTCATGGACCCGGCGCTCTATGTCGGCCGCGCCCCCGAACAGGTGGACGAGTTCGTCGCCGCCGAGGTCGACCCGGTGCTGGCGCAATTCAGCGACGCGATCGACGCCGGCGAGGCCGAAGTGAACGTCTGACCGCCGGCATGGCCGGTGCCCGGCGGGCGGAAGACAGAAGATGCTGAACAAAGCCGGTCGCGGACTGACGAAATCTTCCTTTGCTGCCGTTGCCGCAGTTGCTTTCCCGGCAAATTCAGCTATAGTAGAGCCGTGCAACGGCGGTGATGATGACTGCCTTTCTGAAGCTGTGGGAGTTGCGGTGCGGGAGTTGCAGAATGCGAAACGGAAAGGCACTGAATCCAGCGGGAATGAACGTTTGCCGAGCACCCCAGCAAAGTGAAAGACGATATGAACTCAGAACTTGAAGCGGATTCCGCCCGAATCCGGGAATCTGGTGTCGATGCCAGTACGGGTATGCGCTGGGCCGAGGCTTCTGAGAAGGATGTCTGTTGCCCGAATCCCGAGTGCGACGGCCGCTTCGAAATCAACCCCTGGTTCTACGATACCGTGGCGCAATGCCCGGTCTGCAATGTCGACTTCATCATTCGCCCGCCCAAAGCGGCCGAATCGCCGTTGGACAAGCTCCCGCCCGGTCACCCCGCTCGTCGCCGACGAAAAGCCGGCGTCCGCTCCAGCGCGGAGCTGCCCCCCGCACTGGAAATGCCGGATCCCCCGCTGATGACCCGGGCCAAACGGGAAACGGTGCGGTGCCCGCTCTGCAATCGCGAGCTGCCGGTGACCGACAAGAAGGAAGTCGAATGCCTCGCTTGCGGCTGCATCTTCCCGGCTGACGCGTAAGCCCAGCCCCCGAACGAGTTGCACCGGTTCTGAATCTATCCGGAATTGCGCCCCCCTGCCCCGCCACTTCGCGCCGGCTCCTACCACCGCGACCGGGGACAAGTGAGCCCCGCTCAGTTGAGCGGGGCTCGTGTATGTACAAGAATCGATTCGAAACCGCTTAGAACTTGTAAAGGAATTCCAGGCGGTAGTGCGACATCTTGTCGTTGTCGACTTCGTCGCCGTTGTCGCGGTCCAGCAGGAACACCGTACCGTCGAGCGACAGATTCTGGGTCAGCTTGACGCTGCCCTTGATGACATGACCCTTGACGTCCGACTGGACACCACCGACGTTGTAGTCGGCGTCTTTGACGGGGTTGTACAACGCGTCCGCCTCGCAGACCATATAGGCATAGCTGCCGGACAACCGGCCGACCTTGACCCTGGCGCCGATCATCGCCGCATCGTTGTCCTCACTCGGGTCCAGGAAACTGCCGCCCGGCTCGGAAGCCAATTGGCTCTCGTTGACCACGCCCAGAATATTGTCGTAGAACAGTTCGCCGGAGCCGATGTTCCGCGAGGCTTCACCGAACAGCCCGAGTTCGACGACGCCGATCGGCACAACGACATCCCAGTACAGCGAGACGATGTGGAAGTTGTTGTCGCCGGTCGCCTGGGTTTCCGTACTGGCGGCCTCATTGAAGTAATAGAACGCCGCAGCCAGAGTTACCGTCGGCAGTTTGGTGCCTTTCTGGGTGGTATTGCCGCCGAGTTTGGCGCCGGCCTGAACGGCGAACAACGCGGCTTCGGCTTCGTTGGCGCCGACGTGGCGCACGCTGTACGCACCGCTGGTGACAAACGCAGGGCCGACGTTGTTCTTCACCGTGACACCGGTGGGACGCACATCGGCGTCAAAGGTGAGGCCGGCGTGCTTGTACGGATTCACCTGTTGACCGAGGCAGACGGTGGTGGGCCCCCAGGAGTGGATCGCGTAGGCATAGTCCAGACGGATGTCGCCGGTTTCCCAGAAATCGTTGCCGTTCCAGGTGTGGTTCGTACTGACGGGGCTCGTGCCGCCGGTGGCCAGACCAGCACCGATCTGCCAGCCGTCGGTCGTATTCCACATCATTCCCAAACGGAAGCGATGGCGGAACTGCCGTACTTCGTCGTCGTCTTCTGAGCTTTCATCATCTGTTTTGATCTGCTCGCCGCGAATGCGCAGGTCGCCCTTGAGCTCAAGGCTCTTGCCGTTCTTACGCAGCTTGACCACCGGGCCCATGTCCTTGACCTGGGCGGCGCCCTGGTCCATCTGCTCACGCATCTCGCGCAGTTGCGCGTCCTGATCGGCCAGGCGCTTCTGCAACTGCTCCTGGTTGGCTTTCATCGCCTCCAGTTCCTTGAGCAGTTTGTCATAGGTCTCGTCGGCAGCGACCGGCAGCCAGGCCAGCGCTGCGGCGGCAAGCAACATGATGACGTTTCGGTTTTTCATTCGGGGTTCCTTTCTCCTCTGGTGGGTTTCCGCACGGCTAACACTCTCGCAGACCTCGCCGGCTCCACGTCGACGACTGTCCATCGGGATGAATAAAATAAGGAGAAGGAAGGGATGACCGGCTCCGCAACCGCATCCACCAAGACGCCTCCTCCTTCCCACGGACCACGCCACAGCCAAAGGCCGAAGTCCATGAGTCGTAATTTTGAAGATGATAATTTAAGAAAGAATCAGGGAATTACAACCGGATTTTAAGGAAACGCGAGGATTTGAAGAAGCCGCCGGCCGTGTGGTTTACGGACCGGCCGCAGTCTCTGGCGGCATCCATGCGGCCCGATGACGGGATCAGCGAGGGCTTCAGGTACCGGCCGGCTCGTGGCGGAGGACGCGGGCAAAACCCGCCGCCAGCAGCACGCCGCCGCCGAACACGGCGGCACCCCAGTCCGTCAACGGTTCAATTCCGGCATAGTGCAGCCAGACCACAACCGCCGCCAGCAGAGCCAGGAGCAAGCAATACAACGCCATGGCAAGCCGCGACCAACCCCGAGGACAGACATATGTCCGGCTGAACGGGATGGTCAATA
>CAYLNH010000016.1:0-51584 GCA_964384625.1 uncultured Lentisphaerales bacterium | reverse complement strand
GGTTGGTATGTCTGCCCCGAATAATGCGACGTTATTTCCGCGCCGACCCTTAGTGAACGTACCGCCGAGATGGGCGCCGACTGCGGCCATGCGATCGTCGCCAACGGCGCCAGCGAGATCCTCGGCGGGTTGTTCTATCCTGTGCAGGACATTCGCGGTTCCATCCCCGCCGTCCGCGTCAACGACGCCGCGGCGTCGGCCAGTTTCATGGGCATTTCTTTTCGTCGCCGCGCCAAGTATCCGGTCCTCCTGCCGGCAACCCGAAACGGCGGCAAACAGACGGCGCCCCGCAACAAGGCCCCCATCCGCTGGGGCGGCCACGTCGCCGTCCCGCTGTGCGTCAGCCGCCCGGATGCCGGCGGCAACGGTCCCTAGTCATTGGTCGTCCTCAACGTCTCGCAAACACAGAGTTGGTGCTTCGCTCCGGCCGTGCCGCCGGCACAGGACTCTTACGAGTCCGTCATTCCCGCCTCGGAGAGGCGGTTTCCAACGGAGTGCAACGTCTCGTTTCCGAAGATTCTGAAAGGTGGAGGACTGCTGACTCGTAATCGCCTCGGAGAGGCGGGCTGCTTTGTGAGGACTGCTTACTCGTAACCGCCTCGGAGAGGCGGGCTGCTTTGTTTAGACGATGCCCATGCGCTTGCGGTATTTGATTTCCAGACGCTCGGTATCTTCCTCAGACAACCCGATGCCCTGGGCCAGGTTCAGCAAGTCCTCCTTCTCGTCCGCCTGCAGCGCGCCGTCGGCGTAGGCCTGCTGGATGGCGCCAGTGACGATGTGCTTCTGGGCATAGCTTTTCAGGACCGCACGGCGCTCCTCGTCAATGCCGAGGCCATCGGCGAACGCGGTGAGCTTCTGCTGCTCGGCGTCGTCGAGTTGCTCGTCCGTCAGCGCGATAGCCCAAGCCAGCATCAGCATGGTATCGCGAACCCCGCCTTCGGCGACTTCCTCCAATTCCATCTTTGACAACGGCGGCCTGTTGATCAGGTCCGACACGGTCCCCATATCAGCGGGCAGGAAGCTGTAGAGCATCGCCTTTTCTTCCTCCGCGATATCGCCGTCGGCAGCGGCGATCTCGGTCAACATCCTTGCGAGTACGCCGACATCGTATTTCTGCTGGACCGGGGCGTCCTGCAATTGCCCGGCGAAATCCGTCAGGCTTTCGCCGGCGGCCTGGGCCGAAATCCACCGGTTGTTCTCAGCGTCCCAGGCGAATTTGGAGAGGACGGATTTGAAGGCGTCAACAACCGCAGCCTGTTTGTCGACATCAGTCATCTTGGGCTGATTCGCGTTCTTCTGCACACCGGACATCGCGCCGCCGGCAACTTCCCGGCCGGTGCGGCCAAAGATGCCGTGGCCCAACGCGCCGCTGACCGCGCCCATCACTGAGCGGCGCACGCTGGAGAGCAGGTTGCGTTTGAAGGAGGTCTTGGCCTTCGCCGCCAAACCATCCTGCCGCTGCACGCGCACGGTCCCGTTGGCTTCGACCACCTGGTCCGAAACCGGACACTTGAACGCACAGCTCATGGTCGAGCCCTGCAGTTCCTCTTTCGTCAACAGCGGCTGAATCTGTTCGTAGGTGACGTTCGACATTGGTCTCTCCCTCGTTGGTTCGTGCCCTGCGGTGCGTTGTCGTGGCAATATCGCAGATCGCGGGCAGAAGTCAAAGGAAGCCGAATCTGCGGCGACCTGATTTGCTGCAGCTGCACTGTCCGCGACTTGTCGGCATTATGAGGCGAAACATCGGCGACGCCTCTTTTCACGGCGCCTGAAGCCAGCGCCATTCCAGGCTAGTGCCAGGTAATCTTCGCTTCGCGCAAGTCGTGCTGGAGTTGCTGCCGTTCCTCGAGGGTCAAGGCCGCGCGGGACGCGTGCAGCACCCGCAGGTTCGGCAGCTCGCGGACCGGCCCGGGAACGCCGGCCAACGGCGTGAACTGCAGCCGCAGTTCCTCCAGGCGGACCAGTCGCTTGAACCCGTCGGGCAACGCCCGAATGCGATTACGCGACAGATCCAGCCGCTTCAGCCGGAACAGACTGCCGACGGCAGCCGGCAGTTCCGTCAGCCCGTTGTCGTCGACCCAGAGCTGTTCCAGACGCCGACAGGCGGACAGTCCCTCCGGCAGCCGGCGCAGACGATTCCCGCCGAGATCCAGAACCAGGAGGTGCGGCAGCTTGATTGCGTCCGGCAGCTCGCCCACCATGGCATCCCGCAACCACAACGCCTGCAGTTGCTCCAGCTGCAGGACGGCCTGCGGAATGGTCTGCAGCCGCGTCCGGCTCAGGTTGAGCCGGCGGAGTGCGGGCAGGTCGACCACGTCCCACTCGCCGGCCAGCGGGTTGCCGGACAGATCCAGCACCTCCAGGGCCGACAGCTCCGCCGCCGGCCGCGGAAACTCGCCGATGTTGTTATCCGCCAGCCGCAGCTCCTGCAGCTTTCGCAATTGCGCCGCGGCCGCCGGCAGGCCCTTGATCAGATTTCCGGAGACATTCAGGCGCTGGAGCTGCTGCAGCTTGCCGAGACTGTCCGGCAGCCGCTTGAGATCGTTTCGCGTCAGGTCCAGGGCTTGCATCGACGCATTGGCAGCGGTGAAGGCGACCGCCGGGATTCTGTTGTGCGACAGATCGATGGTCTCGAGTTTGCCCAAAGCGGCGAAGGCCACCGGCCATTGCTCGATCTGGTTGCGGCTCAAGCCGACGGTTCGCAGTTCCGCGAGCTTCTTGAAGCTCGCCGGCAGTGCCCGCAGCCGGTTGCCGCCGACGAACAGCTCCTGCAGCGCGGCGGCCGCTGACAGCTCGGCCGGCAGCGCCGTCAGACGATTATAGTTCAGGTTCAGCCGCCGCAGCCGCCGCAACTCACCGAGGTTCGCCGGGACGGTTGCCAACTCGTTGGCGGCTGCTTCCAGGACTTTCAGCGTCCGGATCCTGGCCAGGCTCTCGGGCAACGCCGCCAGTCGGTTGCCGCGAAGATAGAGGTATTGGAGCTGCGGCGCCTCGCCGATCGCGGTGGGCAGGCTCTGCAACGCGTTGAAGTCGAGGTTGAGCCACGTGAGTTTCGGCGCCTGCCCGATGAAGGACGGCACCGTCACCAATCGGTTGCGGCCGACGTTGAGCCACGTCAGCGACGGCAGTTTGCCAATGCTGTTCGGCAGTTTTACCAGCCGGTTCTCGTAGAGATTGAGTTGCTCCAGATTTCTGAGCTTGCCGATCTCGGCGGGGATTGCGCGCAACTGGTTGTTGGCGACATTCAGCACGCGCAGATTCCGCAAATTGCCGATCTCGACGGGCAGCGTCAGCAAGCTGCAGTTGGAGAAATTCAGATCTTCGAGCTTGGTCAACTGCCCGATTTCCGGCGGCAGCCGGCGCATGGCCGGGCTGTAGCTGAGATCGAGTTTGCGCAGGTTCTTGAATTTCAGGATCTCCGGGCTGAACTGATTGAACCCCTGGTCACTGAGGTTCAGGACCTCGACGGCGTCGGGGTTTTTAAGGAGTTCCTCGAAATACGCTTCCAGCGGATCGCGCCGCTGCCGGCTTGGTTGCGGCTGCTGCGGCGGCGGCTCCTGCGCCGGACTGCAGATCGCCAGCAGCAGAATCAAAAGGACCGGCCGGACTGTGTTCATCGTGTTCATCAGCAATCCCTCCTTCAATCGTAGGACTCGTTGCGCAAGCGCGTCTTTTTCATCTTGCCGGCCAGCCGCATGACTGCCGAACCGTCCACCGGATTGCGCCCGTAGTAGACCACCTTGAGATGATGAGCCGACAGCGCCGTCAACGGCGCCTCGGGCAGCCGGCGGAAATGGTTGTTGTCGATGGCCAGCACCCGCAGCTTGCCGAGCTTGACGAAGTCGTCGGGGAGATCCTGCAGGAAATTGCCGGACAGATCCAATTCGTGCAGCTCGCGCAACTGCATGACCGTCGGGGGCACCTGTTCCAGACGGTTCTGTCCCAACCGCAGCCGCTGCAGCGCCGCTGCCTGCCCAAGCGCCGCCGGCACGGTCTGGAGCCGGTTCGCCCGCAGATCGAGGTCGCGCAGTCGAGTCAGGCCGCCAACCGCATCCGGCAGCGTCGTCAGCCCGTTGATCGACAGCGCCAGGCGCTCCAGGTTCGGCAGCTTCCACACCGCCCCCGGCACCGTCTGCAAGCCGTTCTTCGCCAGCGTCAGCAACCGCAGTTCGCGCAACGCGGTAAACTCCGGCGGCAGGTCCTCAATGCGATTATCGTGGAGGTTGAGAAACTTCAGCTGCTGCAGTTTGCCGAAGTCGGCGGGTAAGGTGCGCAGCCGGTTGCCCTTCAGGTTGAGGCTTTCCAGATGCGCCAGTCCGCCGATCGCCGCGGGCACGGCCGGCAGCTCGTTGTAATCGAGGTCCAGTTTCTGCAGCGAGTGCAGCTTGCCGAGTTCCGGGGGCAGCTGCCGGATCTGATTGCGCGACAACGTCAGTTCCCGCAGATTGCTCAGCCCGGCAATTGCGCCCGGGATCGCCGTCAGCCGGTTGTCGCTCAGATCAAGTCTTTCGAGACTCTGCAGCGCCAGCACGTCGGCCGGAATCGCCGTCAGCCCGAGAGCTGTCAGGTCGAGCTGTTTGACGGGGCCGCCGCCCGCCCTGACGGCCTTGATCCGTTTGGCCGCGACCGCCGCCGGATCTTCCATTTTCGCTCGCCAACTGGTCAGCTTCGCGCCCGCATCCCAGTGCGTCAGGTTGATGCGCATGGTACGCGCCTTGCCGTCCTGCCAGATCAGCATCGGCACAAGCGTACCGACGTGGCGGATCCGCAGAAAGGTGTATTGATACAGATCAAGCACTTCGATGCCGTTCACCGACATCACGACGGCGCCCGGGATGACGCCGAAATGCCGGGCCCTGTCGCCGACGGCAGCGACCAGTACGCCGCGGCTGGGCCGGCGCCCGCGTTTCGGGTTCAGCTTGCGCCGGCCGCCGGGGAAGATGATCGCGTCGGCCACGGCCCGAGCCGTTTTGCGTTCGGCCTCAGGCATGCGCGGATCCCGCAGGATCTGATTCAATATGGCCCAGACGATCTTGTCGTTGTCGTGTTCGCCCTGCAGCCGGCCGCGGCGCACATAGAAGTTCAGCAGCTCGCAGTATTCTCGCCGCACCTTGTGCAGATTGCGGTAGATCTTCTCGGCCTGCACAGGTTTCTTCATCTCCTCAAACAGCAACGCGGTGGCGGCGGCCCCGCTGAGCGACTTGGCGCCGTGCACCTGTTTGATCAACGCCGGCACCAGATTGGGTTTGCCGATGCGGACGTAATAGGTCTGCAGCCAGGCGGCGTACGGTCCGAGGTTCTGGGCCCCCTGCCGGGTCAACGCGGCTTTGCCGAAAGCGATCGCCGCTTCCTTCTCTTTGCCGGCGGCCAACAGCAGTTCGCCATGACGCACGTGGGCCACCGGGTCGATGGCTGCCAGCCGTCCGATCAGCACGGCGCGGTCGGCCGCGCTCAGGTGCCGGTGTTCCAGGAGATCGCGCATCACGTGCAGGTTGCAGACGGTCGCCGGCCGGTAGGCCTGGTCCAGTTCCGCCAGGGTCCGGGTCGGCGCCGCCGCCGACAACAGTGACCGCCGGATCAGGTTGGGTTCACAGGGGTCCAGTGCCAGCCAGGCCTCGATATCGGCCGCGGCAAGCCGGGCCCGGACCGGGGCGTCGTGGGCGGTGCCTGCCGGCACGGCGCCGACGAACCACCGCTCCGGCGGCCGGGCGGCGGCAGCCAGGTCCTGGACCTTCGGCGGCACGCCCAGCAGCGGCAGGTCCTGCCAGGCCGCCGCGCCGTAGGGCGACAGCGGCTGAATCGCCAACGGATCGAACCGCGGCTGCAGTGCCTGCTGCAACAGATTGTGCAAGTGAATCCAATTCAGGGCGTTCACCTGTCCCGGCGCGGCGGCGGCAACGGCAATGGCCTGCTGCAGGAACACCCGGCGCACACCGCGGGACGTCCGGTGGTGCTGCAGCACCACGAACGGATAGAGCCGCAAATTGGAAAATCGCCGGTCCAGCACATTGCGCGACAGGACGAAACTGAAGATGTGACAGAGGTGGCGCTGCATGAACGCCGCCCATGTGCCCCAGTCGATCACGTCCAGTTCGGGACCGGCCCCGCCGATGCGGCGGACGCACGGACCAGGCAGCGCATTCAGCGCGGCAATCATGTGAGCCGGCTTCAGCGCGCCGCGCTTGTAGACCCGCCATACCGCCTGCAGCTCGGCAGACTCCCGCTGCAGGGCCTTCTCCAGATGCAGCAGCACAAACGGCCGCGACGGCGGATCCTCCAACAGAATGCGGTGCCAGTCGCAACGGCTCGCGGTGGCCGGCGCCCTTGCTTCTTCCAGGACGCCCGGCGTCGCCTGCCCGTCACTGCAGCGCAGTGCCGCGGCGGCTGTGCTCAAGGTTTCCATCAGCGTCTGCGCGTCGTCGCCCGGCTGTCGCCAGTCGCGGCGCAGACGTGTGCGCAAAGCACGCACCCACGGACCGGCGGCAGCCGGGAGCTTCGCGGCTTCCAGCTGGGCCAGCGCTTCCCTGCCGCGGCCGGCCGTCTGCAGCAGGATGCCGTGGGCCAGCTGCCCGGCCGGACTGCGGCCTTTGCCGCCGCGCAACGCGCGGGCAATCGCCAGGTGTGCCGTCATCCGGCTGAGACTGTGGCGCGGGTCCCGGAAACGGCCGGCGTATTCGCGCAGCACCAGGGCGCCGTGCAGCAGGGCGGCGTCCTCGTGGGCCCGGGGATCCTTCAGGTTTGCAGCGAGGCCGCTGGAGACCGCCGCATTGGCCCGGGCAATGGCGGCCGGATCGAGGTCCTGCAACTCGTCAAGGAGGTCCTTGGATTCGTACTTCCCGGTGCCCGGGCGGGTGTCCCGGAAGGCGGTCGCGGCAAACGCCGCATAGCCGGAGGCATCCCAGACGTGGGAAATCGCGGCCGCCGGTTTGCCGTCGACCTCGACCGCCAGGACATCGCCGTTGGCCACCAGTCTGACGGCGACGTCGCCGGGGGTATTCGTCTGCTTCCGGGCGGCGGCAGCGGCCAGCCCCGCGATGTCGCGGACCACGCTTGCCGCGATCCATTCCGATTCCGTTCGCGGCTCTGCCGTCCAGCCGGGGCAAATCCCGATCAGAGCGGCGGCCATTGCCAAACGGATTACTCGTGCTCTCCTCATTGCAGCTCCAGATAGGTGTCTCGCAGACTGTTGATGACCTGGAACATGCGGTCATCGGACAGCGCTTGGTTGTAGATATGCAGTTCAACGACGTCGCCGGTGAGATAATCAGTGAACCGCTCACCGTCCCAGGTTGCGCCGACCGTTGTCACATACGTGGTGTCCTCAAAATCGCCGAGTGCGTGCTCCTCCGGGATGTCGGCCGACTTCTCCGCGGTGGCAACCGTGATGTTGATCACGCGCTTGTTGCGGCGGACCACGATGATCGACGGCTTCGTCAGATCGGCGTCGGCCCGGGCCTGGCGGTATTTTCCTTCCTGATCGCGGTAGAAGACCGACAGCGCCTTGTCCGGCGCCAGATAGACCAGGCGCAGCAGGATCGAACCCTGGCCGTCACTTCTGGTAATGTCAATCAGTGTCTGGCGGGCCGCTGCCGCCGAAGCGCGCACCAGCATCACCACCGTCTGCTCCGTACCGATTACCCGCACCCGATCCGAATCCTCGCGAAACAACGCCTGCGATCCGGTGAACCGCAGCGCCGGCCGGCCGCGGAACCCGCGCTCGACCCAGAGCGGCCGGGTCGCCGCCGACCGCGGTTTCAACTCGAGAGTGGCCGGGCGGCTGCTCACCCACGACGAGACCCGGGCCGTGCGCCGATCGAAGTCCAGTGCGGACGCCTGCCAGCGTTCAACGCGTTCGGTCAGGACCCCCTTCCAGAGGCGAAAGACATTGTCGTCGTGCCATTCGATCGGATCGGTCAGCGGGATCCATTCGCGGTTCTTGGCGATCGGCTCCAGGCGTTCGCCGAGGACGTAGACCACCTGTTTATCCGGCAGGTACTGCTTCGGCTCTTCATCGGGCGCCTGCTGCTCCGCCGATTCCAGCCGGACGACGCGGCGTTTCAGATAGAACCACTCAGCCGGGAACAGCCCTTTATTGCTCTCGAACAGGACGTAGACTTCATCGTCAGTTTCGGGCAGGACGCTGCTGAGCTGCGCCGCTAACTGACGTTTCTCGTTCTTGGTGGCATACCGGAAAACCAGGAAAGAGCCGCCGAACATCATCCGCACCATCAGCACCCCCAGCAGCACCATCAACCAGACCGGCAGACGCAGGCGCCAGCGCATACAGACCAGGGCCATGACGCACGAGAGCACGACCAGGACAATCGCAGTGATATACACCGACTGCGGCAGTTCCGTGAAGATCGGCGACCCCATGAAGACCACCACCATAACGGCCACGAGCACGCCGCAGAACAATGTGAACCAACCCGCCACGCGAACGATCAACAGCAGTTCGGGGCCATACCGCCGCACCAGCAGGTCGTAGTTCATCCCGATCAGGATGGCCATCGGCCCCAACAACGGCATCAGCATTGCCGGACTGCCCAGCGGCAGGAACCAGAAGACGAAGAACAGCGACGACACGACGGTCCGCAGGAAGCTTGAGAAGATCGGTTGTCTTTCCAGCGGCCGGAACGCTTCGCAATAGGTCGGCCACGCCAGGAACGCCCACGGCAGGATGCCCAGAACCGTCCGCAGCGGGAACCGGATCAACCGCGAGACATACCCGCGGGTCGCGGCTTTCGCTTCAAAGTTGCGGAAGAACGCCAGGAAGTACTCCTTCATCTCCGGCACGAGCAGGATCCAGGCAGCAATCGCCGCGACCATCAGCAGCAGGCTGAGCCAGTGATCGGCCTGCGCGATGCGCCGCCGGATCTTCAGCGGCCGGCGCAGCCACAGCAGCGGGAAGTAGAAGAAGAAGACGGCCTTCATGCCGCCCGCCAAAATGGCCAGACAGACCAGCAGATGCGCCAGCAGCCACGCCAGGAACCAGCGCTTCCGCACCCGGCCCAGCCGATACCACAACAGCCAGGCGCCGTTGATCAACAGCGCAAAGATCATGTTTTCCTCACCCAGAGCCCCGCGCTGGAACGCCACCACGCCGATGGACATTACCGCCGCCGCACTCACCGCACCGGCATGCGCCCCGGCCAGACGATAACTGATCCAGCCGCAGGTCAACGCCAGCAGCGCCGTCGGAACCAGCCCCAGCAGCAGCCGAATCGTCAATTCGCTCAAGGGCACCAGGAACGAGGCAAGCGCCAGAATCCAGGAGCACAACGGGAAGACAAAAACCTTCTGCCCGAACAACGTCGGCGAGAGAAAGTTGTAGTGCGACGCCATCTCCTGGGCAATGACTGCGTAACGCGCCTCGTTGTGCGTCAGTTCCGGCAACCAGCAATGCGGCACCAGAAGGACCACAAACAACACGGCCAACCATGCCCACCACCAGCGCGGTGCTGGATGCTCCACGTATCTCAAAGCCGAAATCCTCTTCGCTGAAAGCCGAATCTGCGTCGTCGGGACGCGTCAGACAGGAGACCCGGATCCAGCCAACGCGGGCAGAAAGAAAGACCGCATTGCCGGCAGCGTCTCCTGTTCGCTGGTCGCTCCTTATCTCCCGAACCCCGGCCCGCGGGGTTGCAAAAGGGAAACATACGAGCATATTAGCGCTCTTCAAGCCGCTGACAGCGCCCGCACGACAGTGCCGCAGCGCGGCGGAACCAACGATAAACAGCAGAGATACGGTTACCCAAATGGCAATTCTGGATTTCGCCAAAAGCGCTGACGGACTCCTCCCCGCCGTCGCCCAGGACGCCGCAACCGGTGAGGTCCTCATGCTGGCCTACATCAACCAGGCATCCTGGGAAGAAACCCTGAAGACCGGGTTGGCGACCTATTGGTCCCGTTCCCGACAGGAGCTCTGGACCAAAGGCAAGACCTCCGGCAACGTGCAGCAAGTAAAGGAAATTCTCGTCGACTGTGATCAGGACGCCGTCGTCCTGAAAGTGGAGCAGGTCGGCGGGGCCGCATGCCATACGGGCCGGCGCACCTGTTTCTACCGCAAGGTCGAGAACGGCGAGCTTGTCGACTGCGGCGATGCCCCCGTCTTCGATCCCGACCAGGTCTACGGCAAAAAGTAGCCTGCCCGACCGATCACCGCTCACCGCTCACCGATTACCGATTGCTGATTACCGATTACCGATTACTGATTACCGATTACTGATTACCGATTACTGATTACCGATTACTGATTACCAAAGGTCCCCCGTATGGCTAAACTACAACTTGGCCTGCCGAAAGGCAGCCTGCAGGACAGTACAATCGAAATGTTCCGGAAGGCCGGCTGGAATATCCGCGTCGCCAGCCGTTCCTACTACCCGAGCATCGACGACCCCGAAATCGAATGCACCCTGATCCGCGCCCAGGAAATGGCCCGCTACGTCGCCGAGGGCATCCTCGACTGCGGCCTGACCGGCCGGGACTGGATCGTGGAAACCGGGGCGGATGTCGTCGAAGTCTGCGAACTCGTCTACGGCAAAGTCAGCCGTCGCCCCGTCCGCTGGGTGCTCGCCGTTCCGGAGGACTCCGATATTGCCGGCCCCAAAGACCTCGAAGGCAAACGTATCGCCACCGAAGTCGTCGGCATGACCAAACGCTACCTCGAAGAGCACGGCGTCAACGCCAGCGTCGAATTCAGTTGGGGCGCCACCGAAGTCAAGCCGCCGCGCCTTGCCGATGCGATCGTCGAAGTCACCGAAACCGGGTCCTCACTGCAGGCCAACAACCTGAAGATCATCGATACACTCTGCACCTCGACCACGCGCTTCATCGCCTGCCCGCAATCCTGGGACGACGAAGCCAAGCGAACCAAGATCGAGCGCATCGCCATGCTGCTCGGCGGCGTTCTGAACGCGGAAGACAAAGTCGGCTTGATGATGAACGTCGAAAAGGACAACGTCGAAGCCATCATCAACTGCCTGCCGGCGTTGCGGGTGCCGACCGTGTCGCCGCTGGTCGATGAAGACTGGGTCGCCCTGACCACCGTCATCGAGGAACGCGTGGTCCGTGAACTCATCCCGAAACTCAAAGAGCTCGGCGCCGAAGGCATTGTGGAGTACTCCCTCAACAAAATCGTCGAATAGTTTATTCGGCGGGCCGAATCGACCTGGAATTCAAAGGACCTCCTTTGCCGCACGCAAGGAGGTCCTTTCTTTGCCATGGAGCTCCGACAGCCGCGAGAAGATGCCCCGACGCTGTCGGCGGAGTCTCGACCTCCCTTCAGTTCAGCTTCGCGCGTTGAGTTGCGGTTTTGCTGTCCTACTTCTTCTGCTCGGTCGGCGCCATCGACACATCGCCGCCGCCGGCGGTCGGCGGGGCCGGGTACTTCTTCGGCACGCCTTCAGCGCGCTGATACAACTGCAGCGGCAGGCCCGGCGGATCCAGACGGACCACGTCCGAACCGCGCCAGGTCACCGTCAGATTCAGGCCGCGACACGTCTCGTGGCGAACTTCCTCCGTCAACGGATGCGCCAGACGGATGACCGTACCGGCCGCCACGCCGCGGAATACCGCGCAGTTGTCGGCAAACGTCAGCGGGACGTCCTTGCCGTCGACCGTCGCCTGAATGCGCGAGCCCATCCAGTCGTAGACACGCACGAAATAATCGCCGCCCTGCTTTGCCGTCACCTGCAGGAAGCCCTCGTTCGGGTAGCCGATCTCGACCTTGGCGATATCGTCTTCCTTCTCCATCGGCAGGTTGATGTAGATGCCGTTGTCGCGCGGCTCGATGATGCGCGCCCAGACGGCCCAGACCGCCTGCGGCGCCGTGCCGACACAACAGCCGGCGATCGAACGGAAACGCGACAGACTGATCGAATTCGGTTCGCCGCCGCCGGACCAGCCGCCGACAATGCGCTTGTCCATGTCTTTCCAGGTTCTGTCCTCTTCGTCCTCGCGACTGTTGTCAACACCAACGAAACAGCCGTCTTTCACCTGCTGTTCGGACAACTGGTTGCGCGTGAACTTGTCGACCATCTCCCAATAGTCATAACCCGCGTCAATCAGGTCCAGGGCGCACTCGAGCATGTCGCGAATGCAGCACGTCTCACAGTGTTCCTCTTCCATCGGATGCCATTGCGCGTATTCCGGCACCCAGCCGAACTCGGAGCTGAGAGACTTGACGTATTTGAAGATCTCATGACCCTTGTCGAGGTAGTGCGGACGCTTCAAGTGCACGCCTAAACGGATCAGGCCGCGGGCGACCCAGACAGCACTGTGTACATGACCGAAGAACTCGCCCTTGTAGTTGAAATACCGCGACAAACCGAGCAGGTGGTTGGCCATGCCTTCGGCCAAGTCCAGAGCGACCTCGTCGTCATGACGGATGGCGCGCGTCACCACGGCTTCCAGCATCATGCCGTTGCGCACGGATTCCTCGCCGCGGCCGGTAACGCGTTCCGGGACGAAGCCGCCGTCGCGCAGATAAACGTCGCCGGGAAATTCATAGACCGGTTCGTTGATCGGGAAGTCGCCCGACCAGAAGGTGCGGATCTTGCGCTGTACGACCAGTTCGCGCATGCCGCGCACGAGGCCGGAGGCCAGTTTCTCAACGTCTTCGTTGTCCGGTTCTTCCTCGAGCCAACGATTTAACGCCGCCAGGATATAGGCCATCTCGTGAAACGACGAATGGTTTGTGTTCGACCACGGGTAGTCCTCATGATAACGCAGGCCTTTCGGCCCCCAGGAGCGCAGGAGATGCTTCTTGAAACCTTCCTCGACGGCCAGAGCGTGGTCGTCGGCACCCAGCATGCGGCGCATGCAGACGATGGCTTCGTACCAGCTGGCCACCAGTTCGGCGTCGTCCACGCGCACATGCCGCGCCCAGGCCGGCGATTCGTTGATCGCGATAAACCAGTACGGCAGGTAGTCGTAGCGTTCGTCCACCATGCTGGTGAGGTAATTCTGCGCCTTCTGCGCCATGTCGACGATGTCAAACTTCTCGTAGCGTCTCAATGCGGATTCTCCTTCTGAACGTTAAAGCGAATGGAAAGTACCACTCCCGTTGAGGCATGCAAGGGAGCAGGGCGGGAGGCCGGCAATAATGCCGGCAGCAGTGGCCGGAACGGCCCTATGCCAGGCCGTTCTTCTCGCGGAGGAAGTTGGCCAGGGTGCGCAATGAGGCTAACACCTCACGGCTTTTCTTCTGGTTGCCGATCTGGACGTCGTAGGCCTTTTGGACGGCAACGACGACCTCTACGGCATCCAGGGAATCGAGGCCAAGCGGGGAATCCGGCCCGAACAGGGGGTCGTCATAGCCGACTTCATCCGGCTCGACGTCGGTTATATTGCATTTATCAATGATCAGCTTCTTAAGCTCATCTTCGAGCTCAGCAGGTGAGTCTGACACCGTGTTTCCGCTCCTAACCAACTGCCGGACTTAGCCGGCAGACCAGATTCCAGAAAAATAGAGGGCAATACCTTAACACGGAGGTCTGTTTTGTCCACGCAGGCCGGACAAAACTGTCGGCTTGCCTGACGTGTGGTTCTATTCGACATCGATCATCACCTCGTTACGCCGCAGGAAGGGGATCGTCCAAGGCGGGTCGTAGCGGGCGGAGCGCGGCGTCGACACCGGTTTCAATCCGTTCTTTTCTATGAACTTCGACAGCTCAGCGGCTTTCTCGCGCATTATCGCCTCCTGCCAACGGCCGGCATACCGGATCACGGCGACTTTTTTCTTCGGGATCACGGAAAGGACGACCTTGGGGTCAGTCGGTTTGGGGGCAGAGGCCAAGTCGAAGTCGTCCGGCAGAACGAACGCGTAGCGCCAGCCGGCCGTCTGTTGCTCGGCAAGCACCGGTGCGGTCATCGCGATCTTCTCTCCGTCTTCCTCCTTGTCGGCGAATACCGGCGCGGTCATCGCAATTTCTTTCCCGTTCACGTTGTCGCCCGAAATGTAGCGAAACAGTCGCCGAAAGGCGATGCTCCCGGCTTCCTTGTAGTCTTCGTCAGCGACCGTGGTCTCCGCAATGACAATTTCTTCATACTGCCGCACCGCAAAAGATCCCTCCTGCATGAGAACCGTGAATGCAGGTTCGTCCACCGTCCGGATGCCGACGACGCTGCAGCCCAGCGGAAAAAACGCGATCGCCGCCCCGGCCGCCAGCAACGCCCCGCCGGCCATCAGTTTTCTTCTGTTTTTCATGCGTCGCTCCAGCTTCATTCCAACGTGATCTTGTATTCGGAGCCGGCCCCCTGCTATGTCGCCCTACCCGACGGTGTGTCCGGTGAAGTGGAGTTTCCGACGTTTGGCGTCCGGCTCATCGAGTTCCAGTTCCCGGTCAGTCAAGGCCTGAATCATCTGCATCAGACGTTCCTCGGTCATTGCGTGAAGTACTTCCATCTCGACATCCGTCAACTGCACATGCAGATCTGCCGCCAGAACTTCCGGATCCTGCAGCAGCATTCGCCGACGTTCTTCGTCCTCAACCGCACTCGCAATCAATCGTTCAACGTTGCTGCTCATCCGCTTCCCCCAGAGCATAAGAACCGTTGCCAACGTGCCCGGCACCAGAACTGTGACCAGCGCCAAACATCCCTGATACTTCTGGCTGACTCCAACTTCACACTCACTGGCTTCTCCCTGCCCCACCGGGTTGCCTTTCTTTACGCGACACAGCGCAGACAAACATAGCAATCAAGACTGATTGCATCAAGGCTTGCCATCCGCGTACCGCAATGCGTCAGTCACGGGGAGTGGCCCCCGCGTGCTGCTCTCCTGCCACCAGCAGGCTTAACCTGCTGGAGCAGTGGTCAGCCCGGCGACACCTGCCGCAAAAAGGGTGGCGGCGATGTCCGGCCTCAGGAATCTCGCGAATTCTACTCCTCCGGTCCGAAAAAGACCCCCTCAGTTTGTCTGACGGATGAATACGTTGTTGGGAGTTTAGAGCGTTTTAAGCTATTCTGTAGCCGCCACTCCTCACGCTGAAGGCGTGATAGTCTTGAGCCTGGGGTTGGCGAAGCCTACCCCAGGATGGGGGGAGATACGGTTCAACGCTGAAGGCGTTGTAGTAGGCCCTGCCGTGTTAGCGGCTATAGTTTTTTGGGAAATGCTATAGCCCCGGCCACCTCCTTCTCCCCACGTGCTCAGCGGCGCAAGGCCGCGGGGGGCTCCAGAAAGCTTTTCGCGGACCGTGCAGCTGACCGGACGCCGCCTGCGCCTATAGCCCGCCGACCATCACTCCGGCAGGTCAAGCCTGCCGGTGGTGGAACGGCGGCAGACGCTGCCGACCATCACTGACGCATTGCCGCGTAGCGGCATCAGAAATACTTCCCGATCACCAGCAAGACCGAGTTGATGCCGACATTATCTTCGTCGATGCCCGCGTTTGACACGTGATGGGCGCGAAGCGCGATGTAATACGGCGGCTTGCCGTCGCGCTTGATGTCTGTGCCGATGCTGAAACGCGGATTGAAGTTCCAGCGCAGGCCCTGGTGCGGCCGCTGAAAGTCCGTGTAGATAATGCCGATGCCGCCGTCGATAAACGGCCGGAAGCGGTCGGTCTCCAGCCACTTGAGGTAATAATGTGCAAACATGCCGACGGATGCCACCGTGCGCACCGAGGTCCGCAAGCGGCAGCCGACGGCTGCCTCGAATTTGATCTTCAGGTTTTCCGGCGTCGGATGCACCCAGACATCGCTGTAGTCGTACACCGTCTGATACGACAGCAACAGCCAGTCGACGTGTGGTTCATCGTCGTAATCCAGACCGTAACTCAGGCTCCAGGAGCGGCGATGGTCGACCTTTCCTTTGACCACCTCGCCGAAATTCCCGAAGAGCTTCGCATCCAGAATAACCTCCTCCGCCGCCTCCTCGCAGAGTCGGGCTTCGCCGATGCTCCGCTGCCGGAATCCCGAGACAACCGCGGCAGCGAGGCGATCCTGAGCCACGCCCGAAACCGTCAGCCCGGCAACGAGGGCAGCGACCGCGATCCGCCTCATGCCGGCCCCGTAACCGTGACCACCCCGAACTCCCCGTCCCCGGCAATCTTCAGACAGCGAATCGCTTCAGTAAGTGCGGGCGCCGCCACGTCCGGCATATCCCACAACGTTTCGTTCTGCAACGCCAGAGCGGCAATCGCCAGATCGAATGCCGGTCCCGTCGGCAAACTGCCGTACACCGGGGCACAGGCACAGACGGCTTTGTCGCCGACCGTCGCGGCATACCGTTTGCCGCATTGCCGGTGTCCATCCGCACCGGCGAAGACAACCGCGTCCGCCAGCGGCGGGACATCGGCATCGAGGTGGCCGATGGCGATATCCGCAACAAAGCCGGACGCGGAATGATCATCCCGGGTCAACACCAGGAAGCAGGCGCCCTCCCCCACTACGGCAGTCTGGCGGTCGAATGCCAGCGGCCGCAACGGGCCCTCGTTGCCGACGCCGAAGTAGCAGTCGCGGGCATATCCCAGGACGCTGCAATACTCGTCAATGCCGCCGAACAACACGCGATCCACACGCCCGTCCAGCAGCCACTGGCGCGCCGTCCACAGTCCGACCGGCACCGACATCTCAAACTGGCTGATCGTCAATCCCGGCCCGGTGAGGCCCAGTAGAATCGTGACGTTCGCCGCCGCCGCCGAGTGCACGGAATTGGAGAACATCGTCGGCGACGCGCAGGCATCGCCGTCGTCCATCACCGAATCCAGAAACGCGAAGGTGGTGCCGGCCGCGCCGTAGCCGGTGGCGACGACAACGCCGGTCCGCGTGTGATCGGCGTCCAGCAGGCCGGCGTCTTCCAGCGCCAGCGCGGCTCCGAGGACGGCCATCTTCGAGAATTTGTCGATGCGGCGCAGCTTGCGTTTGTTGACGTAGTCGGTCAGCCGGCTGACGTCCGCCAGATACGCCGGCATGTCTTTCGCGCCCGCTTCGGTGTCGACCGAGACCGTTGCATTCGGGCCGGGCAACTGGTCCAATGCTGCAAGGAGGTCCTCCCGACCGGTACCGAAGCCGCCCACCGGGCCGATGCCGCGTATGGCGATGCGGTTGCTCATCTGTCCCCTCCGCCGGTCCACTGCCCTCTGATCCTTCTCATCGCCCTGCCCTCCCGATCACAATAGCGGCGTTGTTGCCGCCGAACGCCAGGGAATCGGACAAGGCACAATCGCCGTCAAACGTAGTCATCTCAGCGACCGGATCGCCGTCAAACTCGGGATCGCTCTGTTCGAAGCCGACATTGCCCGGGATCCGTTGCTGCTCCAGACAGGCAACGGTGAATGCCGCTTCAACCCCGCCGGCCGCCCCCAGCGTGTGGCCGGTATAGCCTTTGGTCGAGAGGAACGGCACCCCGGGCAGCAGTTGCGGAAACAACTTACCTTCGGTTCGATCGTTGTCCGGTGTGGCCGTGCCGTGGGCGTTGATGAAGGCGATGTCGGCCGGGGTCTTGCCGGCTTCAGCCAGGGCGTCCGCGATGGCCCGCCGCAAACCAGTGCCGGTCGGTTCCGGGGCGGACAGATGATAGGCATCCATGCTGTTGCCATAGCCCAGCAGTGCCGCGTGCGCCGGCTTGCCGCGCCGGGCAAGTGACGCCTCCGACTCGAGGACAACAACGCCGGCGCCTTCGCCGAGATTCAGACCTTTGCGTCGCACATCGAAGGGGCGACAGGGATCCGTATCCATGATCATCAGGGCCGAGAATCCGTTGCAGACCACACGACAGAGTTTGTCGGCACCGCCGGCGATGGCGATGTCACACAGCCCGGCACGCACCCAGGATGCGGCCTCGCCGACAGCGACGGTGCCGGACGAACAGGCATTGTTCACGGTGTGCCACGGTCCAGTCAGTCCGAATGCCGCCGCAACCATAGCCGCCGGGTTCGCCTGCAGATAATCGGTCACCGGCTGGATGTCCGGGTGCTTGCCGTCGCGGACGTCGCGGTAGAACGGTTCGTTGTTCATCGCACTGCCCACCGTCGTCCCGAGACAGACGCCAATGCGCTTGCCGCGCAGGGCGTCCGGATCAAAGCCGGCGTCCACCAAGGCCTCCCGTGCGGCGATGATCGCCAGGCCGCCGGACTTCATGCAATCCGAACTGCTGTTGTAGTCGTCCGGAGTCCAGGCCGCCGGGACTTCAAAGACCGGGAACGGCGTTGGATGCTGGGTGATGACGGTTGCGGAGGGAGCCGGTTGGCGCTTCCCGGCGAAGAGTGTATCCATACAGGCGGGGAGATCCCGGCCGGCCGCGCAGATACAACCGACGCCGGTAATGGGAACAGGGGGAACTCGACTGCGTGTCGAGCCGGTCATGCCTTCTGATGGTCCTTGATATACTGCGCCAGGCTGTTGATGGACTCGAACGCCTTGCGGCCTTCGGTCATGTCGGCAATCTCAACGCCGAAGTGCTTCTGCACCACCACCACGAGTTCGACGGCATCCAGCGAGTCGAGTTCCAGGCCTTCACCGAACAACGGCGAGTCGTCGGCCAGTTCCTCCGGCGTGAAGTCTTCGAGGTTGAGGTCTTTGATGATGACCTCTTTCAGTTTGGCGCGTATGTCATCAAGCTCCATGCTGTGCTCCTGTCAATCGTCGTTCTGCTTTTCAGAAGATGCCGTCTCTGCCGGATCTGACAAATCCCAGAGGTCGTAAAAATCGAAGAACTGCCACGGGTACCGGCGGCAGTACTCCTCGAGTGCGCCGGCGAATTCACCGGCCCATTCGGCGTATTCCTCGTCGCGGCGGCCAACCGCCGCCGGCACGCGAATGACCTTCGCGACCCGGAGCTCGTAAGAGCTCGGTCCCGATTTGTGCGAGAAGAACACCACGATCGGCGCGCCGGTGGCGCCGGCCAGTTTGTAGGCGCTGAACGGCAGGCGCACACGGCCGCCGAAGAACTCCACATCAACTGTATTCGTGTCCTCGCCGAAAACGCGGTCACCCATCACCGCCAGGACCTCCTTGCGCTTCAACACCGCCATCATCTCCAGCACCGCGCCCATGCCCAGCTCGGGGTCGATCACCCGGAACGGTGCGTTCTCACCGGAATGCTCAAAATAATGCCGGTCCAGTTCGTGCGGCCGCTGCATCAGCATGGAAATCGGCTTATTGATGAAGTCCAGTGCCGCCACCGCCACCTGCCAGCAGCCGACGTGGGCGTTCATCAGAATCATCCCCCGGTCCTCGTTGAGGACCTCGAGAAACGGCTCGCGATCCGGGAACGTCACGCTGTAGGCCTCCTTCCCGAGGATACCGATGGCGGCGCGGTCAACCAGGATCCTGGCAAACGAACACACCAGCCGGTAACAGTCCCGGAACCGTTGCCACCACCCGGTGCGTTCCGGAAACCGACGGGCCAGATAGTACCCGCATTTGCGGCGGATGGAGGCGTAGACCAGGACATACCAGAACACCACGATGTACACCCAGAAGTACGCCCCGCGCCGGCCGCCCAACCGAATCATGCGGTAGAAGAAGCGGTGCTGCCATTTGCTCCCGATCCGCCGGTCACGCCAACGGCGCGCCTGCGTCTCGAAGCTCTTCTGCTCAGCTTTGTCGGACACTGTGCTTCACTCCCATGGCCATCAGGTAGACGATCATCCAGATCAACGCCGCCAACACCGGCGCCAACGCCACGGCGCCCAACAGCCATTCCAGCAGCCGCAGGTGCGCCTCATAGCCCAACGTCTCCAGCGACAGCTCCGTCAGAAACCTGCCGTGCCGCAGAAAGTAGCCCGCCTCGATACAGATCGCCGGAACCAGCGGCGGCATGCACAATTGGCTGCTGGCGACTGCCGCCGGTTTGTTCAGCCGGAAAAAGCGTGCCGCCACGAAAATGACCAGCGTATGTGTGAACGCCAACGGCAACGTCCCGAGAAACACACCCAACGCCGCAGCGGACGCCAGTCCCGCCGGCGTCAGGTTTTCCGTCAGCAGCCGTTTCACGGAACGCAGCGGATGCAGGATCGTGATCTTCTCGCGCCGTCGGTTCAACTGCGACAGCTTCTGATGCGGCCAGGGGAACAGCGAACGCATGGTCAGGTGCGTGTTGATGAACGACAGCTTCACGTTATCCAAAAAGCCTTTGAAGTGCGACACCCGTTCCGCCGGCGGCGGGTAGAATACCGAAACATCGACCGGCACCAGCTCGATGTCGGCCCAGGCGGCACGCAC
This sequence comes from uncultured Lentisphaerales bacterium, assembly GCA_964384625.1. GTDB lineage: Bacteria > Verrucomicrobiota > Lentisphaeria > JABSQK01 > JABSQK01 > CAYLNH01. The sequence goes on along the minus strand of CAYLNH010000016.1, from coordinate 31,415 downwards.
CACAATCTCCACTTCGAACGCGAAGGTGCGCATCCATGTCTTCAGCTCACGGATGACGCAGACCGGATAGATCCGGTAGCCGCTCTGGATATCCCCGGGGATCTGGCCGGTCTGCAGGCGAATCCAGAAATTGCCGAAGGTCCGCCCGACCTTCGAGCCGGTCGGCACGTTGGGCGCGGTGAAATCGCGCCGGCCGATGACCAACGACCAGGGATTCCGTTCGACGGCGGCGATGAGTTGCGGCAGGTCCTGCGGATCATGCTGGCCGTCGGCATCGATCGTCGCCATATGCGACTTGCCCAGCCGGTGTGCCATGTCGGCGCCCGTGCGCAGGGCGGCGCCCTTGCCCCGGTTCCGCTCGTGCCGCACGATGGTCACGTCCAACCCCTCGAGCACGGTGGCCGCCGGCGGCGTGCTGCCGTCGTCGACAACGACCACTTCCGGACACACCGGCAATGTGCGTTCGACCACGTCCCGCAGCGTATCCAGGTGGTTGTACACCGGGATGACTACGGCCAACGTGACTTCATCTGGTTCAACTGATTCGCTCATTCGACCGCGCAAAACTCAAGAAACTGCCGAAGTTCAAAAAGAACCGTTTGTAACTGTCCGGGGACTGCCAGATCATCTTGGTGAACCCCCAGATGGTCCGCAGCCGTTTGAAATGCCGCTTGTAAAACTCCGTGAACAACTCCTCCAATCGCTCGCGCGTCATGCCCCGCGGGACAAACAGGAAGTGCATGCAGTCCATCTTCTCCCAGTCCTCGTTGAAGTCGCCGAGGTCATGGATCTTCTCGTAGATCGGCGAACCGGGAAACGGCGTGAACTTGGCCAGATTGAAGTCGTCGATCGGCAGGGAGAAGACATACTCCATACTGTTGCGAATCGTCTCCTCGGTCTCGCCCGGCAGTCCCAGCATCAGCAGGCCCTTCGTCCGGATCCCGGCTTTCTTGATGTCGCGAATCGTGTCGGCCAGCATGTCCAGGTCCGCGTTCTGTCGGTGCTGCGCCAACAGATTTTCGTCGCCGGTTTCAATGCCGAGACTCACCATCCAGCAGCCCGCAGCCTTCATCTGTTGCAGCAGATCCAGGTCGACGTGTTCGGCGCGCACAGCACAATTGAAGGTCATCTTCAATGGTTTGTCGATCAACATGCGACAAAGCTCTTCAACGCGCTTGCGCTTGAAGGTGAACTGGTCGTCGTAGAAGTTGATATGCCGAATGCCGAAGCGGTCCTTGAGATACTTCAGGTGTTCGTAGACGTACTCCGCCGAGTTGAACCGGAAGCTCTTGCGGAAGACCGAGCGGTCGCAATAGCTGCACTGATAGGGGCAGCCGCGGCTCGAGATGCAGCTGGCGTTCGGGGTGCGCGGATAGTTGAAGATCGGCAGTTTATAGGCGTGCGGATAGCCCGCCAGTTTGTCGTACGCCGGGAACGGCAGATCATCCAACTTGATGCCGCGATCCTGCAATCCCGTAAATTTGATCTCGCCATCATCCCGCCGGCAGATGCCCGGAACATCATCCAGGTCCTCGCCTTCGTGCTCCAGCAGCCCCACCAACGGGCGCTCGCCCTCGCCAACCACGGTGAAGTCAATGACCGTCGCATGTTCGAGAACCTTCTCTTTCAGCGCCGAGATGTGCGGGCCGCCAAGGACCCCCTTGATTGCCGGCAGGACCTCCTTCGCCATCTCCACAATACGCACCGCATCCGGAAACGCCGACGTCGTACAGGTGAGCCCGATGAACCCCGGCTTATGTTCTTTCAGGTATTCCCTGATGCGCGCATCCGAGTCGGGGTGGGCAAAGCAGTCGATGATGTCGGCGGTGAGCCCCTGCTGTTCGGCGTACGCGGCGATGCTCGCCAATCCCAGCGGCGGCATCAGGTTCGCCTTCCGCGCGATATCGCGCTTGGCCGCATCAGAGGCGTAGCCGAGCGGATGAACGAGGAGAATACGTTGTCTGTTTGCTTTGCTCACAGGAAGGTCATCAGTAATCAGTAATCGGTGATCGGTTTGCAGAAGGGGTCATGATGATCAGTTCTCGTGGTTTGTCAGGTCGGTCGAGTCAGAAAAAAATTCAGCTACACTCTGCTGGCCATGGAGCGCAAGCTCCTCATGGATTCCCCATGGATCGCCGCCACAGAATCTGTCAGCCTTCTGCATCATGGCTCCCAACATGCGACCAATCCCCTCCAAATCGGCGATAAGTTCGGAGTGTTCCGTGTTGGAGATATAACCACAATCAAGGGCCTCGTCCAGCCAATGCTGTGTCTCCATCTGTTCCCCGTCTGCATCCGTCAATTTGCTGATAAAATGCTTGGGGTAACGTCTCTTTCCCCACGCTTCGGCGATCTGCCCACCAACAGACCGCACTGCCCGCCGAACCTGGTCTGTCAGCGAGAACGCTTCCTCACGAGGAAACCGTTTGGTGGGTATGAAGATCCTGCGGGACACTTTCTTCTGAAGGGCATAGACATTCAGCTCACGAAAACTCTTGGCGTAGTCAGCCATTCCTTGTCTCCAATCGCCAATTTTCAATTACCGATTACCGATTACCGATCACCGATTACCGATCACCGATTACCGATCACCGATTACCGATTACCGGCGTCTTCCTTGAACGCACGCCGCTTCCGCGGGTTATACCGGCGGTAGGTGCCGTCGTCCATTTCGCGACGGATGACGCGGCGGAAGAGCTCGCCCATCTTCAGCTGGTAGCCGGCGTCGGCGTAGAACGTGTCCCAGGCGTATTCGTACATCTCCTGGAGTTCGTCAGGCGTCATCTTCTTCGGTTGGAACACCACCTTATCGCAGGTGTAGTCAATCCAGTTATTGCTGAAGATGCGCCCTTCTTTTTCGTACTGCGCCCGGATCGGCGAGTGCGGGAATGGCGTCATGATCGTAAACTCGGCGATGTCCAGTTTGTTCTCGCAGAGAAAGTCGACCAACCGTTTGATGTAGTCCACGTCCTGGTCGTCGGTGCCGAGAAGGATGGTACCTTCAATGCCGATGCCGTTGTCCTTGAGCATCTTGATTCGGTCGCGGATCACGTCCGACGTGTCGAACACCGCCTGATAGACGTACCAGCACCCGGCTTCGGCAGCGAGATTCAGGATCTCCTCGTCATACAGCACGGGATGCGACACCCACTTCTTCTTCAGCGGTTTCATCGCGGTAAAGAGGTCCTTGAGCCAGTCGCGATCCTGCGCCAGCGAGTTGTCCACGATAAACAGGCGGTTGTTCGGAATGCTCTCGAGTTCCTCGATTACCTTGTCGATCGGCCGGGGCCGAAAGCCTTTGCCGCCGAGGAAACGCGTGCAGCACGGGAAGCAGTTGAACTTGCACCCGCGGGAGGCGTGCACGAGATCAACCATCTGTACACCGCGATAGTTGTACAACTCCCGGTCCAGAATCTCGCGGCGCGCCGTCCCGATCAGCTCCGTCGCCGGGTTCTGCTGCATGTAGTTGTATTCCGGCTTCAGCTTGCCCGCCTTGAAGTCTTCGATCACCTGGGCAAACCGGCCCTCGGTCTCGCCGAGGAACACCGAGTCCGCATGCAACTTCACTTCTTCACTGTGCAGCATGGTGGCGATGCCGCCGAAGATGACCGGCACCTGCCGGGCCCGGAACTCGTCGGCAATCTCGAAAGCGCGCGGCAACTGACAGGTCAGCATGGTCGACATCGCGACCAGATCGACGTGTTCGTCGTAGTCGATTTCCTGCAGGTTGTCGTCGACAAACGACAAGTCCACGTCTTCCGGCACGGTGGCAGCGAACACAACCGGCCCATGCGGCGGCAGATGGAATTCGGTCTGCCGCGACAGCTTCGGCCAGGTCGGATAGATCAGTTTCAGCTTCATGGTCTACAGTTCCTTTCGTCCCAGGCGGACGACATCTTCCCAGCTCTCACAGGGCTGACCGGCCACGCAGACGCGGCCGTCCACGGTCAGTGCCGCGCCCCGGCCGCCCGGTTCCAACAGGACAAAGACTGCACCCGGCGGGGTCACCGGCTCCAGCCCCATGGCCTCCCTGGTGCTCGGGTTGCCGACGCCCGCCAGAACCGCGTCGCAGTCGCCTTGCGCCAACGTGTCGGCCGCGACTTCCAGGACCGTCAAGGCGCCCGGCTGGTCATCGTTGATTACATAACTCGGGCCGGTCAGGCCGAAACGGATGGCGGCTTCGCCGAGAAAACAGTTCGGCAAGGTATAGGCGAACAGGTTGGGACTGGCCAGCAAGCCGTCCTGCGGGATCACCGTATGGTAGTACTCGTGGTCGGTATGCAGGCAGCCGAACTCCGTCGCCGCGATGACGCCAATGGGCCGTTTCTGCTCCCACTCCTCGCGGTCGGCATCACGCAGCGCAAACGCGATCGCCGCCAGCCCGACCTTGCTGAATTCGTCGAGTCGGCCGAAGCGCTGGTAGGACTCGACAAACACGTCCTTGCGGCGCAGGCGCTCCAAGGTGCCGCGCCGCCTGACGAAGTCCGCGTCGCTGCGGCCCTGGCCGCAGCCGTCGACCGTAACCCAGCCGATGCCGGTAATGCTGATCGTCATACGCCCTCCGCGCGGCTGATCACGAGGGCGCAGTTGATGCCGCCGAACCCGGAGTTGGTCGTCAAAACATGATCACCGGAGAATGTCTGCGGCCGGGCGGAGACACAATCGCCGGCGCCGTTTTCGGGTTCGGCATAGCCCACGGTCGGCGGCAGACATTGCTCCTGCAGCAGACGCACCGCCAGCGCCGCCTCGATGCCGCCGGCAGCGCCCAGAGAATGGCCGATGGCGCCCTTGATCGAGTTCATCGGCGGCCGCTGGGCGCCGAACACCGTGCGAAATGCTTTGAGTTCCATGAGGTCGTTGTAGACCGTGGCGGTGCCGTGCGCGTTGATCGCGGCGATATCGGCCGGTTGCCGGCCGGCAACCGCCAGGGCACGTGTCGTCGCCTGGATCAGGCCGCAGCCGTCACGGGCCGGCGCCGTCACATGATTGGCGTCGTTGGCCGTGCCCCAGCCGGCCAATACGGCCAGCGGCGAACGCCCGGTCGCCCTCGCCCGTTCCGGGCTCATCAACACCAGGGCCGCCGCGCCTTCGCCCAGCGTCAACCCCGAACGGCCGCGGTCAAACGGCTGCGCCGGCGACGACGACAACGCCTGCAGCGCCGAGAACCCGGAGAAGACAAATTCCGAGACGAGATCGGCACAGCAGACCAGAACCGCCGCCGTCCGGCCGTGCGCAATCATCGCCGCCCCGCGAGCCAACGCGATCGTCGACGACGCACAGGCTGCATTCACATTCATCCCCCGCCCCTGCACCCCCGTGCGCCGGCGCACGTGATCCATGAACGTCGTCGGCAGGACTTCCTGCGTATTCGCCGGCCGCTCCCGGCACAGGCGTTCCAGCGTATCAATACCGGCCTTGGTCGTTGCCGTCAGCAGGTGGCTGTCCTCAGGAACGGGGGCAATCTGCTCCAAAGCCCGGGTCACCAGCGGCACCACCCGGGAACTGCCGGCCGGCGCTTCGAGCTCGGGGACGCAGGCGGCGTACTCCGTCACATACCGTTCCGTGGTGAACCGGTCGACCGTGGCAATCGCCGTGCGCCCGGCCATCAACCCGTCCCAGAGCGCCGCCAGGCCGTCACCGAACGCGGTCACCACAGCACAGTCGACAATGTAAACCGGTGACGTCATTCGGTCTCCTGCTGATAGTCCCCGGCCGCCCAGCGGTCGAGAAAAGCCTGGTAGAACGGCGGCGGCTCCAGCAGCAGATTCAGCTCGCGGTCCAACATCAACTGCACGCTGTAGCCCGTTGTGGTGATCGCCTCCGCCTGATCGCGGACGATGAATTCAAAATTGATCCGGGCGGATTCCGCCCAGTGGAGAACGGCCTCGACGCTGAACGCATCGCCGAAACGCAGCGGCTTCCGGTAGTCCACGCCGAGCTGTTTGATCGGCACCGGCACGTCGTGCTCGATAAAATCCATATAGCCGACGCCATACTGCCGACCCAGGGCGACGCGCGCGTCCTCAAAGAAACTCACATAACGGCCATGCCAGACGATGCCCATCGGATCGACTTCCTCGAAGCGCACCACACGCGACACCGTCGTCCGCAACGGCGGCGGTCCGCCGGCCACTGGGGGGAAGTACTCCTTACGCATGCGTGGTATCCTCGATCTCGAATTCCAGCCTCAGTTTCGCTGCTACACCTTCGTTACAAAGCACCTGAGCGTCAAGCCCTGAGCCGCGATCATTCGGGTGCTGCCGCGCCGTCACGGTGATCTCCCGGCCCGGTCCGAGTTTGATCAGGAACTTGGCCGCAACCACGCGGGACAACCGTACCGGGCCGCTCGCCATGGCACGGGCCAGCTCCTCAACCAACAGCACCTGGACGATCGCCGGCAAAACCGGCGCTCCCGGGAAATGGCCGGCGAAACCGCAGAACTCCGGCGCAAAACGGAACGTCTGCCGCCAGAAGCCGTCCGCCGTCTGTTCCGCCGGACCCAACGCCGCATCCTGAACTGCTGCCTGCAGCCGGGAACTCATTACAATCCCTCCGGACGGCGGATGCCGACAAGCACCCCCTTGACCAATACCAGGGCAATGCCCGCCGCCGCCACGACGCCGATGATCAGACTCAAACCAAACGAACGCAGCGCTTCATGGCCGCCGCCGCCGAGTACGCCGCCGCCGATCACCGCCGTCAACGCCGAAAGCAGCACGGCCCACTCCGCGCCGTAGTCGTAACCGTCGACGTAACGGCACACCATCAGGGCGCCGTAGAACGCGCCCAGACCGATCACGAGCATCGGAGCAACGGCATTGATCGGATTCAATTTCAGCCCGACAATGCCCATGACGCCGCCCAGACAGGCCAGCCCGGAAACCGCCGGCATGAACGCCACCAGGACCTTCTTCACGTCGCGGAACAACAGCGTCAGCAGCACGAACACCAGACAGATGCTGCCCATCAGGAAGTCGCGGAAGTCGTCACCCAGCATACCGTTCAGGAACGCCCCGATCCGATGCCGGGAGACCACCTGCACACTCGTCGGCGGCCGCTTGACCGGCGCGCCGTCTGCCGGTGTTTTCGGATAGAGCAGCTGGATGATCTCCAGGTCGTCCGGGATCAACGTGTAGACCCGGAACAGCCGCTCGTCCCGCACCAGAAAGTCGTCGACTACATATCCCAGACCGGCCTGCCGCAGCTCCACCGGACCAAACGGCGACGCCCCCCCGCCGGCGGCGGTCAAGCCCGGGATCGGCCCCTCCCGGGCGGCTTGCCGTTCCGCCGACCAGAAGGCGCGCCAGCGGCGCCGGTTCTCCTCCTGGCGGGCGGCGGACGGCAGCAGCGGCGCCAGACTGACAATCTCGTCCGGGGCGACCTGCGGCGCCAGAAAATCATAGAGCTGCTCGTTCGTCTGCAACGCGTCCTCCTGCGTCGGGCCGAAGGACACGAGGTAAGCCCAGCCGTCATTCCCGCGCATGGCCGCCCGGGCGCGGCGGCCGGCAAGGACCTCCGCCGAAACGGCGTTCAGGTGCCGCATGTCGCCGTCGAACCGGACCCGCATCAGGAAGCACGAGACAACCGCCATGATCACCAGCCAGGCGACGAACCCGAAATTGAAACGCCGGCTCGGATGCGTCAGCCAGCGGGGCACTTCGATCGGCCGCAGGGCGCCGAGCGGCTTGATCACCACCGGCAGCACCAGCAACGTCAAGCCCCCGGCCAGCAGGAGATGCAGGACCATCAGAAACGTCAACTCCTGCAAGGCAGGCAGATCGGCCGAGGCCGTGACGCCCAGGCAAACCACTCCCATGGCAACCACCGTCAGCCACGGCCGCGCCACTTTGGCCATGGTCTCTTCGACGCCGCTGCCGGTCTGTCGCAACGCCAGATACACGGGCAGCAGGATGCCGACAATCACCGCCGCCGCCCCGCAGCCGCCGGCCACAGTCCACGCAGTCAAACCGTCGAACACCACATTTGTCGCGGCCAGCGCCAGCGCCAGCGCCAGCCCCCACAGCAAAGCAAGCCAGAGAACCCGGGGATCGCGCAGCAGCAACACCAGCAGCAGCGGGATCGCCACAACGACAACCAGCAACGTGACCAGCACATCACGCCGCACCAGTCGGCCGTTGAGCACGGCGCCGGCATGATCGCTCACCAGCGTCGCGGAGACACCGTCCGGCAGATCGGCGGCGACGGCGTCGAACGCCGCCAGCAACGCAACGGTCTCCCGGGATTCCGTCGGCGGCACCGGCGCCGGCAGGGCCAGGAACGCGTCGTGCCCGCCGGGGGCAAGCCAGCGCTTCGCCCCCGGAGCCGTGTGTTGGTGAATCGCGGCCGCCTCAATCTTAGCCATCGCCGCAACGGCAAAGGTCGGCGCCGTATCGGCTGCCAACACCTCCAGGTCGGACGGCGTCGCCATTCCCGGCAGAAACTGCGGGAACCACGATTCCGGCGCGAAGCCGGCGTCGGAAATCTGGCCGCGCCGGACGGGACGCCCGAAGGTCTCCTGCAGGTCTGCTTCCAACGCCTTCGCCGCCGCCAGGAATTCCGCCCGCGACAACCGGTCCGCCGCCTGTACCCGGACGAACATCGCGTCGGCAAACGGGGCGCCGGCCCGGAAGTCATGGTCGTTGTCGACCTCTTCGTGATCGGGATAGTAGCGGGCGAGATCCGTACGGATCCGGAAAGCGCGGAGTTTGAGCAGCACCAGAACGCCCAGAGCCAGAACCCCCAGAGTCACCAGCACCGCCCGGCGATGGCGAAGCAGCACGCCGCTGAGGCGGCCGACAACGAGCATGGGCTTGGTGGACGGTTTGTCGGCGCTCATGGCGAGGGCTCCTCGCGGCCGGGGACAAACACCCGAATACTGCAGGACGCCAATTGCCGGTCGCCGCGCCGAACGCGGCCGTCGGCCACGGCAAAACCGCCGAGAGCAGCCGTCCGTTCGACTTCGATGCGGAGCCGGTCGCCGACCGCGGCATGCCCGGTCAGGCTGCTGTCCGTCACTGCCACGAGATAGCCTGCACCGACCGGGTTGCCCGCCAGCCTGTCCTCGTAACCGCAGAAGGCGGCCACCGCCTGCGCCGCCATCTCGATCAGGGCCACGCCGGCCAGCCGGCCGTCGCCGTCGACCAGGAGACCATCCTCGTCGACCACCGCTTCTACCACGCCGACGCCGTCGCGGACCTCGAGCAGCGTGGAGATCAACTGCATCGGCGGCCGGTGCGGAATGAGCTGGTCAACGGGCATGGGCAGCGACAGCATCAGGCGGCCCTCCGATTGCAGCGCAACCTGTCGGCCGGCGTCGACGCCGGTTTCAATGCGTTCCGCAGACGGGGGGTACACTGTGGAATTCCAGCCGCCATCCTACTCCCAATAGCAGCTCAGGTCGTCAAAGAGCTGGCTGGAAAAGAGAAGCTTGCGGAACTTCACCAGGTCGTCGTGGAACACCCGGGAGTTGTCGTAGACCGCGAAGTCCCGGTTCAGGATCTGGTAGATGCGGCCGATGCCGCGGCCCAATCCGTCCGCATTGCGGAAAGACAACGCCTGCAGGTCGGCCAGAATTTCCAGCGTCAGCACGTGCTTGGCGTTGCTGACCGCGCGGAATGCCTTGCGGGCGGCCACCGTGCCCATGCTGACCACATCCTGATTCGACGCGTTGCAGGAGATCGACAGCGTGCTGACGGGATTGGCCAGCTGCCGGTTCTCCGCCGTGGTCGAGGTCGCCAGATATTGCGCCCCCATGAATCCCATCGTCAGCCCGACCGTGCCCGGGATCAGGTGCTCCGGGAGGCCTTCGTTCAGGTTTTTGTCGAGCAGCTTGTTGATTCGCCGTTCGGACAGCGTGCACATCTCCGCGACCGCCATGCAGACCATGTCCATGGCGTACCCGATGCTCTGGCCGTGGAAATTGCCGCCGTGGATGATCTTCTTCTTGCGGGGGATGATGATCGGGTTGTCGTTGCTGGAGTTTGCCTCGATCTGCAGCGTATTCGACACTTCCTCGAGCGCCTCCGCCACCGGCGCCAGGATCTGCGGTGTGCAGCGGATCGAGTACACGTCCTGAACGTTGACGCTGGTCTCGTAAACCATCTCGCCGTTGTGCTGCTCGCGTATCCGCTCGTGCATGTTCCCGCGCAGCGTGATGTTGCTCGAGCCCTCGTACAGATGCCGGATGGTCTGCGCGATATTGACCTGTCCGGGATGTGGTTTCACCACGTGGAGATCCTCGTCGAAAGCGTCGTCAATACCGCCGAAGATCTCGAGCGCGAACGTCGCGGCCACGCAGGCAACGTTCAGCAGCTTGCGCGTGCCGAACAGGGCAAAGGCGCCCAGCGCAGTCATTGCACTGGTGCCGTTGATCAGGGCGATGCCTTCCTTGAAGCTCAACCGCAGCGGCTCCATGCCCTCGGCGGCGAACGCTTCCGCCGCGGTCGTCAACGCGCCGTTGTGGTAGACCTGGCCCTCGCCGATGATCGCCAGTGCCATATGCGCCAGATGCACCAGGTCGCCGGAAGCGCCGACACTGCCGCAACGCGGGATGTAGGGCGCAATGCGGCGGTTGATCATCTCTTTCATGAACTCCAGGAGCTCCACGCGCACCCCGCTGTAGCCCTTCACCAGCGTGTTCAGGCGCACGACCAGCACCGCCTGCGCAATGTAGTACTTCAACGGATCGCCCATGCCCGCGGCATGGCTGCGAATCAGGTTGACCTGCAACGCCTCGATCTCGTTGTCGTCGATGATCTTATTGCACATCGGGCCGAAGGACGTGTTCACCCCGTAAATGACGCGGCGGGCCGCCACCTCCTCGGCCAGAAATACTCGGCTTTCACGGCAGCGACGAAGCGCGTCCGAATCGAGCTCCACCTGCCGGTCGCCAACCCCGATGGCCACAATATCGTCGATCGTCAGATTGCTGCCGTCAAGCCGGACCACCGGCCGCGCGGCATCATTTGTGTTCGTATCTGTCATGAATCTTTCCTGCGATGGTCAAAGAAGGTTACCGGCTTGCGTTTGCCGTCCTGGATCACTTTGCTCTGCACCGCCGCCGGCGTCGTCACGACGACTTCCGGTTTCACCCGGATGCCGGCAGCAATGCGGTCCGTGATCTGGTCGGCAGTGATCACACTGTCTTCGACGCCGACAACGACGCGGATGCGATCGGAGAGTTCGAAATCGTCATGTACTTCCAGGTAATAGCCGCGGATTTCGGGGATTCCCTGGAGGATTGAGAAGATGGCCGGCGGGTACACGGTCGTCCCGCGATACTTCAGCATCTGGCTCTTACGCCCGATCACCGGCCCCAGCCGGACGCTGTTCCGGCCGCAGACGCAGGCCTCCTCATGCAGCGTCGCCACATCGCCGGTCTGCAGCCGCAAAAGCGGCATGCCGGTCACCTGCAACGGCGTCGCCACCACCTCGCCGAGCGTGCCGGGTGCCACCGGGCTGCCGTCGTCGTCAACCAGTTCGATCACGATCAGGTCCGGATGCAGATGGCCGCCGCACCGGGCTTCGCAGTCGCAGAAGGCGGTCGCCATCTCCGTGCTCGCGTAGGTGCCGTAAATCCTGGCGCCCCAGGCGTCCGCAAGTTTCTCGCCCAACGCCGACGGCCCCAGATCCGACGCCCGGATCGGCTCGCCGATGCACATGATCCGACGGACGCCCAACGCCGGGACGTCCACGCCCGCGGCCGCCAGTTTGCCGGCAATCGCCAGCAGCATGCTCGGCACACCGACAAGCCCCGTCGGCTGCTGCGTGCGGATCGCCTCCATCACCATGCTCATGCTGCTCGACCCCGTGCGAATCGCCGTGGCCCCCAGTCTGGCCAGGCCGAGGAAATACGCCAACCCCGCCATGAAACAGCGGCCCAGCGCACACACCACGATGACCCGGTCCTCATTCGTGAACCCGGCCGACTGAAAGGATATGGCCTCGTTATACGCCAGCCGGTCCAGGTCCCCCTGGGTCTGCAGCAATGTCACCGGCTTCCCCGTCGTGCCGGAGGTCAAACAGAGATCCACAATCGCCGTCTCCGGCACACAAAGGAGGTCCTTGCCCGCCCCTTCCAGGTCCGCCTTCGTCGTGAACGGCAGCTTCTGCAGATCCGCCGCGGTCCGGATGTCAGCCGCCGTGAGGCCGGCTTCAGCAAAGCGACGACGGTAGAACGGCGAGTGTGCGGTGACGTATTCCACGTGCTCCCGCAACAGCCCGTCAGCGACCGCCCGGATGTCCGCCGGCGACTGAAATTCCAAATCAACTGACTCGATCACGGGAATGCCTGCTCCTCTTGCCCCCACAGCGACAGCCCAAAACATGTCGGAACCAATGCCTTACATGGGGTATAATAAACCCAAACCCTAGCCTCCCGGTTCCACGCTGTCAAGCCTCTTACGCTCCTGCGGCAGGCCCTCGCCTGCGGCGCTCTGCATTTTGCCTCGAGGTCCCGTCCCGAACCCGCAAAAGTCGGAACGGAGCGGACTCTGCGGCACTTCCACCGGCACAGACGCAACACTCCCGGCCCCTTGCATCCAACTTCCTCCACTCGTATCTTCGTTCGACCAACTTGAACCCTGAATCTCGTATCTTGGATCACGCATCATGAAATCATACCGCAAAGAACTCTGGTTCAACACCACCTCCCGCCGTCAACTGCTGAACATCACGCCGGAGATCAACGAGTGCCTCGCCGAAAGCGGCGTCAAGGAAGGGCTGTGCCTGGTCAACGCCATGCACATTACGGCGTCGGTGTTCATCAATGATGACGAATCCGGTTTGCACCATGACTACGAGGTCTGGCTGGAGAAATTGGCCCCCGAAAAGCCCTACTCGCAGTACCGGCATAACGGCTTCGAAGACAACGCCGATGCGCATCTCAAGCGCACCATCATGGGCCGGGAAGTGGTCGTTGCCATCACTGACGGCAAACTGGACTTCGGCCCGTGGGAACAAATCTTCTACGGCGAGTTCGACGGCAAGCGGAAGAAGCGGGTGCTGTGTAAGATCATTGGAGAGTGACGGTGAGGCGTTGATGGGATTGCATCACCCCTACGGGGCTCTGGTGTGGTGTCACGGCATTCCGGGGGCTTCACCCCCGGCTATCTTGCTGCGGCCCTCTGGGCCTGGTTGACTGCGTGCAGCAGTGCGACCATTGTCGAGTGGCAATCCAACACGTAGCGCGGGCCTCTGCCCCGCGTTCCTGCGAACCGTCGGATCGGAGAGTCGCGGGACAGAGGCCCGCGCCACGTGCCTGACGGTGTGCGGGGCGTGGAGGGGGTCCCGGCAACACTGCCGGCAAGGCCAACGTCAGTCGGATCAGAGAGTCGCGGGACAGAGGCCCGCGCTACGTGCCTGACGGTGTGCGGGGCGTGGAGGGGGTCCCGGCAACACTGCCGGCAAGGCCAACGTCAGTCGGATCGGAGAGTCGCGGGACAGAGGCCCGCGCTACGTGCCTGACGGTGTGCAAGGCGTGGGATACCGACAACGCATACTGACAAGATTGGGCCAGTGAGAAGGTCGCGGCATGATAGCCCCTCCCACCTTGTCGGAAGAAGAAGACGCCCGCACCGGGATGGTGCGGGCGTTGAATCTTGCGTGATGTGGCCGGCGTTAGTTGACCTGGCCGCGAAGCGGGTTCATGGGCATCGGGGCCGGCCGCTTGCAGGTGGTCTTCAGCTTGATCGCTTTGCCCTTGTCGGAAGCGTCGTGGATGGCGTGCATGATATCGAGCACGTGGAAGGCCATGTCGCCGTTGCACCGGTTCTGGCGGCCCTCGAGCAAGGCGTACGCCATGTCGGCGGCGCCGATGCCGCGACTGTTCTCGGCATACTGATGGGTCAGCGGGACTTCCTGGACCTCGCCGCCGGCGCGCTTGACGCGGACCGGTCCGCCGAAGCCGTTCGGGTCCGGCACCCACAGCGTGCCTTCGGTGCCGTAGATCTCGATCGGCGGATGCTCCGCGCCCCAGACGTCGAAGCTCGTGACAATCGTGCCGGTGACGCCGTTGGCGAAGTCCAGCAGGCCGCAGACATGCGTCGGGACTTCGACCTTGACCTTCTTGCCGTATTTCGGTTCACTGGTGATGACGCGTTCTTCGAAGCCCTTCTTGGTCGCGCCGGAGACGCGTTTAACCGGACCCAGCAGACTGACCAGTGCGGTCACGTAATACGGGCCCATATCGAACATCGGGCCGCCGCCCACCTTGTAGTAAAACTCCGGCGACGGATGCCAGCTTTCATGACCGTGGCACAACAGGTGCGCCGAGAACCCGACGGGGTCGCCGATCCAGCCGTCGTCAATCAGCTTGCGGCAGGTCTGCAGACCGGCGCCCATGAACGTGTCCGGCGCGGAACCGGTCAGGACCTTTTTCTTTTTGGCGATATCCAGGACCTCCTGGCCCTGCTCGCGGGTAATTGTAAACGGCTTTTCATTATGCACCGACTTACCGGCGGCGACGGCCGCCTTGGCCACCTCGTAGTGCGCATTCGGGATCGTCAGGTTGACGATGATATCAATGCTTTTGTCGGCCAGCATCTGCTTGACGGTGCAGGCCTTCTTGACGCCGTATTCTTCACAGGCGGCCTTCGCGCGGCTCTTGTCGAGATCCGCCGCGGCGACAACGTCGAGGACGTCAAACACCTGGGTCATCTGCCGGAAATATATGCCACTGATATTGCCGCAGCCGACGACGCCGACGTTCACTTTGTTCTTCTTCTTTGCCACGGTATGCACTCCTTGATTTGCGTTCCGAAATGGGGCAACAAAGCCAGTACTTTACGGGGTGACCGAAGGGGTTCAACACGCAATGCACAATACTGCTGAGCACCTGCCGCTCTCCAGACACTACAGCTTTGCGTTTGACAGCGGGAGCCAAGCACAAGACACGGGAGTCCCGTGCATCCGGTTACTGTTTCGCGTCATTATTGACGCGCCCCCCACCGTATCACTGCTCCACCGGATCCACCCGATTCTCGGGGTCAGCGTCGCCGAACCATAAGGGATCGGCATTCGGCGGCTGCACCTTGTCCACCCACTTGCCGCAGAGCTTGAGTTCTTCGCGCGTCCAGGCCAGTCGGCGCTGGACATCCAGCGGACTCCAACTGTCAAGGCATTTGATGTGCATTTCCTCAAGGACCTCCCTGCAGTCGGGATCGTCCCAGCGGTCGTGCCGTTCCTCGGGGTCCTCCACCACGTTGAATAACTCCGGGCGGTCGTTGTAGTAGAAGTTGTACTTCCATGGTCCGGACCGAACCATGCGTGCCGGCCCCACGGCCTGCGGCGGTCCGCCGGCCCGCGCCAGTTCGGTCCAGATCGTGTCGTCCCAGGTCGGCGCCATGTCGCCCTGCAGCAACGGCCGCAGATCGCGGCCACTCGCCTTCGGCAATCCCGCGATGCCCGCCAGGGCGCACAGCGTTTCGCCGATATCGATCAGACTCGCATTCGCTGAGACCGCCCTGCCCTCGGGGGCATGCCCCGGCCACGACAGGATGAACGGTACCTTCGCGGCGCCGTCGTAGAACGTGCTTTTCCACCACAATCCGTGATCCCCCAACATCTCGCCGTGGTCGGACGTGTAAACGATGATCGTATTCGCCAGTTCACCGGCGTCTTCCAGCGCGGCAAGCACGGCGCCGATCTGGCGATCCAGATGCGCGCACATGCCGTAATACGCCACGCATGTCCGCCATTGGGCGTCGAGGTCCGGCTGGGGCTGCAAATCACAAGCTTGCTGCCAACGTTGCATGGCCGGGTGCAGCGGCGCCTCCTGCTGCGGCAGGTCCTCCTTCGCGATGCGCTCGGCGTAGTACGCAAAGTCATCGGGACGGCATACGAACGGGCAATGCGGCATGGCGTAACCAACCGTCAACAGAAACGGCGATTCACTCGACCGCTGCCGCAGCCAGTCGACCGTTGCGGCGGTCACCGCTTCGTCATAGGCGAGGTAACCGCTCTCGCCCGGGCCGCTCTTGAGCACGCCGACTTTGTTGCAGCCGGGCGTGTCCCGCAGGTCGCCCAACACACGGCTCAACTTCCAGCCGGCAGACAGGTAGTCGCACTCGGGCACATCGCCGATCAACCGTCGTTCGAAACCATGGCGCTGGTCGCCGCCGACGAAGTGCATCCGCCCGGAGAGCACGGTTTCATAGCCGGCGGCAAGGAACGCGTGGGCAAACGTTGGGTGGTCGCTGTTGAGCGCGTGTTCGTTGGACCAGATGCCAATCTCATACGGGTGGCGGCCGGTCATAAACGCCATGCGGCTGGGGCCGCAAAGCGGAAACGGGCAGTACGCATTCGTGAAGCGCGCGCCCCCGGCTGCGAGGCGATCGATATTCGGCGTCTGCAGCACCGCGTCACCGGCGCAGCCCATGGCGTCGGCCCGGTGTTGATCGCTCATGACAACCAGAACATTGGGTTGTGACATCAGCATATCCAATCGGTTGAAACTTGGCGCGCCACAGCCCGGCAGGCAACGGCGGGTCGGTTGTCGTCGACTTTAGTCGACTGTAGTCGTCAGATCAAATTCGAACAGGTCGCGGCGAAAATCGCGGACGCCACACCAATGCTCACTTCGGCCTCGCTCGGAGACTGCGTCAATGACCAATGACGACCTGCTATATAATCCCCAGGATGAGCTTCATCAGTTCGTCCTTTCTCAGAAGGCCGAGAGAGCCGGCGAGGGCTGTGTGTTCGCCGTAGGTCTGGATGCCGTCAGGTCGGATCTTCGGGCCGCAGACGGCGACAGGTACGGGTTCGCGCGTGTGACACCGCAACTTGATCGGCACAGGGTGGTCCGGCAGGATTGCATAGGTAATCTCCCGGCCGTCCAATTTCTCCATGACGCGGCTCATCAGCCGGCGATCGAAGTCCTCGATCGCCATGATCTTCTTCTCGAGGTCGCCCATGTGGCCGCACTCGTCGATGGCCTCGAGGTGGACATAGACGAAATCGTTCCTTTCCAGTGCATCGACGGCGGCATCGGCTTTGCCTTCGTAGTTCGTGTCGATAAAGCCGGTGGCGCCCTCGACCTGGATCCGCTCCATGCCGGCGGCCGCACCGAGACCGAAGATAACGTCCACCGCCGAGATGATTGCGCCCTTGACGCCGTACTTCTCTTCGAACGGCGCCATGGCCGGCTTCGGCCCGCCGCTCCACGGCCAGATCATGTTCGCCGGCTGCTCGCGCTCGGCATTCACCGGGTGCTCCTGCAGGAAGGGCCGCGTCTTCATCATCAGATCGATCAGGAACGCGCAGGTCTCCTCCGATTTCGGTTCGCCGGCCACGGGTTTGGGCAGGATATCGTCGATCCTCATGTCTTGAGAGGCGTCGGGCTTTTCGTAGTTGATCTTATCGGTAAACTTGCCGCCGTGCAGGATCAGCAGGTTGCGGTAGCTGACGCCGGGATAGAATGAGAAGTCCTCACAGTTGTACTCGGTCGCCAGGTCCTTCATGATCTTCCGCGAGTCCTCGTTCTTGATATGGCCGCCGGAATAATCGATCAGCGTGCCGTCGGCGGCGTAGACCAGATTGCAGCGATAGGCAATGTCGCCGGGCTGCAAATCAATGCCCTGGCTCAATGCTTCCAGCGCTCCGCGACCGACGTAATACTTCTCCAGATCGTAACCGAGGACGGACATATTCGCCACGTCCGACGATGTCGGAAAGGCATCGGGCAACGTCAGAAACGTGCCGCTGGCCCCCTCCCTGGCAATGCGATCCATATTCGGTGTATGCGCATACTCGACGGGCGTCTTGCCGTCGAGTTCATCCAGCGATTCATCGGCCATCCCGTCAGCCAGAAACAGAACAGTCTTGCTCATGATCCACCTTTTCATCTTTCCATTGAAGTCAGACAATGTACCGGATCGAAGTCAAGATGCCAGATGCAAGACACCGGACACGGAACACGGAACACGGAACACGAAGACCGCGTGCATCCGGTTACTGCTTCGCGTCATTATTGACGCGCTCCCGCCGCGACAAACCTTGATCCCGCCCTTTTCGCGGCGGGTGCAGCTACCTGCCCAACACCCAATGGCACAGGTAGAGCCACTTCCGCTGGAAGAAGCCCAACTCCGAAGACACCAGTTGTTCCGCGGTCTGCGGCACCCAGGCCCGGCGATCATCGCCCCGAGCCGTGCGGAAGATTTCCCGCAGGGCGCTTCGGCGCGCCGCCGCCGACGTCCCCGCCGTCAGCTGCAGGAAACTGCGCAGCAGAGCCGGCAGGCCGTCAAAGACTCCCGGCAGCCAGCAGCCTTCGTAGCGGTCTTCGTCCCAGGGCTCATGCTCCGACATCAACTCGACGAAGGCCTCGAGCCGGCCAAGCCGCAACGCGCTCTCACAGACATTAACGAGGTGAAACTGCGTCGTGTGATCGTGTTCAAGCAGTCGAACCGCGTCAAGACTCGTTTCAAACACACCCTCCAGATCTTCCAGGCAGCGCTGGGACATCGCCAGGTCCGCGATAAAACACATCCGCAGCCCGGGGTGTTCCCGCCAGTCCGCCATCCAGTCGCAGCACTCACGCCAGCGGTCCGACGACGACAGAGCATAGCCGATGCTCTGCCAGATCGGCGCGGCCGTCCGACTCTCGTCCGGATGTGCATCGCGATAGTTCAGGACGGTTTCGACGTCGCCGAGTTCCACCAGTTTATTGAACACGGTACTGCGGGCTTCAGCGGTGGGCCACGTCGCCTCGTCAAGCGCGGCCAACAGGCTGTGGTAGCGCTCCAGGAACGGCTGCTGCTCCGATACCGGCCGCGGCCGGTCGCCGTCGTCATCCTGCCGCATGACGTCGGCGAGGTCATCGACCAGCCGATCCAGTGCACAGGGTCGGATTTTCTCGCCGTCCTGCATCGCGGCGAGCGCGCGATCGATCGCCGGCAGGACCCAGTCGCGATGGGTTTCAAGCGCGCGCCAACATTCGTTTTCCGGCCAGCGCTCGTCCTCGCCGGGCATCAACCAGACGGTCAGCGCGACATCCAGCGCGGCGTCCCGGTCATCCTGTTGGCAGAGAACGTTCACTTTGCGGGCCAGCACATAGGGCGACCGCGGGTGATGCGTTTCGATCGCAGCCAGCACGGCGGCGGCGGCGTCATGGCGTTCCTGCTCCCAGAGGTCGTCAAAGCGTTCCAGATGGACGAAGTGGTGGTCCGGGTAGTTCTCGAGCAGCGCGTCCCACTCGGCGTCGAGTTCGTCTGTCTCGGAACCGGCGCGGCCCAGCAGTACGAGTCGCCGGCAATCGAATTCCGGGTCCTCCAACAGCGGCGGCGGCACGCGGCTCAACACGCGCTTGAGTTCTTTCCAATTCTTGTCGTCTTCCAGCCAACGGATCAGGAGGTCCCAGGCTGTGTCATTCAGCGGGAACTCCTGCAGGACCTCCTTGATCTCCTCGATCGCCCGGGCGCCCTCGCCGAAACGGCGCGTCAGCCAGGCCAGCCGGCATTGCGCGCGGCAAAGGTCGTTGCCGTACAGGCTCGGCAGGGCTTCCTCAAAAACTTGGCGGGCGTCGGCAATGCGTTTCTGGTCGAGCAGCATCAAGGCCAGTTCTTCGACGGCCTGCATCAGACTGGCGTTGTAGCGCAACGAGGTCTTGTACGCCGCCTCGACCTCCTGCCGGCTGGAGATCGAACTGCAGCGCGCCAGGGTCTTGCCGAGGACATACCAGCAGTAGGAGCCGTCGGGAAAGACCTCGACCATGCCGCGCGCGGTCTCAACCGCAGCCTCCTGCCGGCCGACATCGAGCAACGCTTCGATGGTTGCCTCGCGCAAGGCGATGTTTTCGGGCATCTGTTCGACGCCGTCCTCGTACACCTGCAGCGCCTGGGCGTACTGCGACTGCTGCCAGTAGAGGTCCGCCAGCGCCATCCGCATGCCGGCATCGAGCGGGTCGAGGTCGATGCCGGTCTCGAGAATACCGCGGGCATCGTCGTACTTATCTTCCTGGGCCAGGGCGTGGGCGAGACGGCGGCGGGCATAGCTGTTGGGCGGATCCCGTTGCAGGATGCTCTCGTAGACTTTCCTACTGTCATCGCGGCGGAAGTGGATGAGATAGGCCTCGGCCAGGGAATAGTGCAGCGGCATATAATGCGGGAAATCCGCCACCGCCGTTTCCAGAATCTCCAACGCCCGGCATGCGCCGCCGCGGCTGCGGCCGTGGTGCAGTTCCAGTTCGGCTTCGGCATAGGCGAGGGACGGGTCTTTGGGGGCGAACTCATGCCAGCGCCGGATCGCGTCTTCCGCGGCGCCCACCCCGAAGCGCTCGGCGATCAACAGCGCCAGGGCCCTGGCCGGCCCCAGTTGGCCGGGGCACAGGCGCAGCCGTTCTTCCGCGAGCTGCCGCACAGCCTGCCACTGCTCGGCGCCGAGCCCGCGCGAACACCGCCAGAGCCGGTCGTAAAACGGCTCATACTCCGGATTCAGCTCCAGCGCCTTGGCATACATTTCGACGGCGCCGGCGGCATCGCCGCGGGCCTCGGTATAGCGGGCCCGCAGGCCGACGGTCGCCGGATCGTGCGGGCAGGTACGTTCGCATTCGTCCAGGACTGCCTCGATCTCCGCTTCGAAGTCGGCCCGTTCCGAAGCGGGCTTCACGCTGTACTGATCCAGCAGCAGCCGGCCCAACTGCTGCCAGGCCCAGCCGTCCTCGGCCGAACGCGCCACGCGGGCGCGCATCAGGTCCTCCTGCTCCTGGTCGGCAAAGAAATGACCGAGGCGACCGAAGAGGACTTCCTCGAAGTCTTCGCGGGCCGGGTGTTCCGCCACCCAGGTGCGGGCGAGCTCGAGGCCGGCGGCGGTGCCGTTTTCGATGTTGTGCAAGTCGAGCCAGCACTCGCGCGCGCCCATGCTGAGCGGGTCGCGGGCCAGCCATTCCCGGCACAACGGCACGGCCTGACGCCAGCGGCCGGCCGCCATGTAGTAGCGGCAGGCGGCGTCGAGATATCGGTCACGGGCGCCTTTCTGCTCCAGCTGCGCCAGTGCCGAAGACGCCTCATCCCAGAATCCCTGGTTCACCCAGAAATACACCGCGAACGCCAACAGCCGATCGTCTTCCGGATGAGCCACCAGCGCCTGGCGCATGGACTCGATGGCGCGGCCGGGGAAGCCGAACATGTCGTAGACCCGCACCAGCGCCTGCCAGGCGTTGCCGCCGTCCACCAGCTTGCCGAGACGCGAGACGCGACCGCGGATATAGTCGATTCCTTCCTGCTCGCGCCCGAGCCGGCGGTAGGCGTGCGCCAGCGCTTCGGCGTAATGATCGTTGATCGGATCCAGGTCCGCCGCCAGCCGGTACGGCAACAGCGCTTCCTCGAAGCGCAGCTCCTGGTCGAGCATATCCGCGAGAACATGCAGCGATTCCGCGAAGAACGGCTCGCGCCGCATCGCCTTTTTCAGCAGGCGCCGCGCCTTCGGCAGGTTCTGGTCGGACATCCGCAGAAGATCGACATACCGTACGACATAGGTGGCCGGCGGGTACTGCCACTTGTTGTTCTCCGACAATCCCGGGACGATGCTGCGTTCAACGATGCTGCCGAGGATCTCGCGCGCCAGCGCCGTGTTGCCCAGGCGTGAAACCGTGTTGAGCATATCGTTCTTCAGCGGCAGACAATCCGGGTATTGCTCCAACAGCCGGCGCTGGATCCGCAGGCCCTCGCCCGGCTTGCCGCCGAGCGTGTCGCGAATGGCCTGCAGCCGCAACGGCAACGCGTGGTCCGAATACGCCTGCCCCAGTTCATCGACGATCCGGTCGGCCTCGTCGCGGCGCTGCCGGTAGACGTCTTCCCAGAACGTTTGCTCCGCCCGATACAACTCCCAGTCCGCCGGCAGGATGGCGTCGACGGCGGCCGCCTGTTCCATCGGCGCCACCACCAGGCCATGCGGTCCGTAGGGCGTTTCGTTGGCGCTCAGACGTTCCAGCAGGAACCGTGTCCACCGATGTGAGTTCGGGTCGTGGATGATCACCGTCTGGGTGTGATGATCGATACCGATGGCCGCGACCGCGTGGGCGAAGGTCTCCTGCAGGTAGGACAGCGCAAAGGGGATGTCCGCATCGAGCAGTTTGCCGGCGAGTTCCGGCGTCACCAGGAAATTGCGGGTCAGCAGGCCGCGTTTCGCGGCCCAATGCTGCACGCGCCAGATCGGCGTACCGCCGTAGGTCATGACGGCAGCCAGTTCCTCCTGGTCGATTTCCATGCCGTAGACACTCAGGACCGCCGCCACACTGGACGGCAGGCAGGTGTCGTGCTTCTGCTGCACCGGCTTGTACGGCAGCACCTTGAGTTTGCCGTTGCCGTGTTCATCCATGTTCTTGACAACCGTATCGAAGAACGGTCCGAGGCCGGCCTGAGCATGCTCGCGCACCGCCTCGCGATCGTTCATCACCATGGCGGCGTCGAAATTGTACCAGGCAATTTCGGAACGGGTGAAACGGTCTGCCAGCGGCGCCAGCGGCGCCAGGCGGTTGGCCTGCCGGCAGGCGGCCCGCGCCAGTTCCTGCCGCCGCCCCTCGGGGCTGCGTTCCGCGCGCGCGGTCAAATACCAGACGCCGATCTTGGCAACATCGTAGGACTGGCCGGCCGCCGCCTGCGCGGTGATCCGGTCGACGGCTTCCTCGAAGCGCCCCTTCTTCGTCAGGATCTCGCCGGTCAACGCCACGATGCCCGGCATCGTCGGCTTTCGCGCCCACGCCTCTTCGATGGCTTCGAGCGCGCCGTCCCAATCATCTTCGCGCAGTGCCAGAAAAGCCTGGCTGTACAACCAGTAGGGGGTAATACCGAAGAGCCCCGCCGCCCGGCGCAGCATCGAACGCGACCGGCTGAAGTTCCGCATCGACGCCCAGATCATCGCCTGCCAGCAGAACCAGTCGGCTTCGGTCTCGGGATCGTCGCAGCCCAGCTCCGGGGCCGCGTCCAGATCGCGCAGGTCCTCAAACATATCCCGCACGCGGCGGGCCGCGTAGCGGCAGTAGAACCGCACACGCGGGTTGCCCGGTTCACGCGCCGCCGCCCGCCGGAACAGATAACGGCTGGCCTTGCTGCCGCCCAGCCGGACAGCCAGGCGCCCCGCCAGAACCAGTTCCTCGAGCGACAAACGTTCTGCCGCGGCAGCATCACGCCAGAGCGGCTCCGTGGCCGCATAGGCGTCCACGTAGCGGTTCTGGTCGTAGAGCTCGAGGACCTCTTCGTAAGTGGGCCTGGCCATCGCTCCCTTCCGCCGGCGGCAAGCCGCCGCGGCGCCTTATGGTTTCGGATAGTCCGCCAGGCACTTCAGCGACTTCTGCAGGTCGTCTTCCGGCAGTTCGTAGTCGGTCAACTCGCCGCCCAGATAACTGCCGTAACCCGTCAGATCCATCAGCCCATGGCCGCTGTAGCACATGAGGATTACCTTCTCCTTGCCCTCTTCCTTCGCCTTCATGGCTTCGTCGATCGTCGCCATCAGCGCGTGACTCGTCTCCGGCGCGCCGATGAACCCTTCGGTCCGCGCCCAGGTCAACGCCGCTTCATAGCACCGCAACTGATGGTAGGAACGCGCTTCCATCAGACCGTCGTTCAGCGCGCAGCTGATCAGCGGCGCCACCCCGTGATAGCGCAGGCCGCCGGCATGCAAGGGCGCCGGTACGAACGCATGCCCCAGACTGTGCATCGGCATCAACGGCGTCATCTCCGCCGTGTCGCCGAAGTCATACACAAACGGGCCGCGCGTCATCGTCGGACATGCCGCCGGCTCGACGCCGATGATCTGGATCTCGGCGCCGTTGATCTTGTCGTACATGAACGGGAACGCCAGGCCGGCGAAATTACTGCCGCCGCCGACGCAGCCGACGATCACGTCGGGCCGGTCGATCCCGGCGATCTTCAACTGTTCCTTCGCTTCCTGGCCGATGATCGTCTGGTGCAGCAGCACGTGGTTCAGGACGCTGCCCAGCGAGTAGCGCGTCTCGCCCTTCTCATCCCGCACAGCTTCTTCGATCGCTTCGCTGATCGCGATCCCCAGACTCCCCGGGGTGTCCGGCATCTGTTCGAGAACCTTCTTGCCGAACTCCGTGCGGTCGCTGGGGCTGGGTACGCATTCGGCGTCCCACACCTGCATCATCAGTTTGCGGAACGGTTTCTGATCGAAACTGATGCGGACCATGTAGACCTTGCACTCGAGTCCGACAAGTTTGCAGGAGAACGCCAGCGCACTGCCCCACTGCCCGGCCCCCGTCTCGGTCGTCAGCTTCTTGATGCCGAATTGCTTGTTGTACCAGGCCTGCGCGATGGCGGTATTCGGCTTGTGGCTGCCCGGCGGGCTGACGCTCTCGTCCTTGTAGAAGATCTTCGCCGGCGTGCCCAGATGCTCTTCCAGCCACTTCGCCCGCCGCAGCGGCGACGGCCGCCAGCGGTACAGAATCTCAAGGATCTCCTCGGGGATGTCGATCCAGCGTTCGGTGCTGACCTCCTGCTCGATCAGGTTCATCGGGAATACCGGCGCCAGCGCTTCAGGCGACAACGGGTTGCCGTCGGGCCCGATCGGCGGCAGCGGCGGCGTCGGCAGGTCGGCCGCAAGATTGTACCATTGGCGGGGAATTTTGTCTTCAGGGAGATTGATCTTGATCGACATGGAAACACCTTCCGTTCGCCGGCGAAGCAGGGCCTGCCGGCATTCCATTAACAACAGTCCGAAACAGCTTCCCAACACCCCCTGCCGAACGGACCAATTACGGTCCTAACCATACGGTCCAGGGCTTCATTTTCAAGAGCCACCGAGGCTGATCATGCCCCGCTTCTGCTTGCATTCGAAGTCCCAAAATCGTACCGTAGAACTGACGGGAACAAGCTACTGGACACTGGGATAGGGAAGTGCTTGCTGTATACTTGACGATCGGATTGGCTCTGTTTGTTGCGGGATCTCTGTTTGCGGCGATCCTGGTGTTCCACCGTCGGCACATGATTGATGATGTCCAATGGGACCACGCAAGGGATCCTGCGCCCCGCCCCGAAACACCAGAGGGACGCGCGATCGCCTTCGAAATCACCGCCCTGCGCGTCTGCATCGTCGAACTGATCACGCGCGCCGAGGAAGAGCCGTTGCGCGCCTGGATCTGGGAAACCAAGCTGAACGTGGCCCAACTGATCCTGACGGAACTCACCGGCCGCATCGACTGGGAGCCGCAACTCCAACTCACACCCGAGCAGCGGCAGGAGATCCTCGAACAACACCCGCTGCTGCAGTCCGCTGCCGACGCCCCGCCGGACCCGGCCAAACGTTATGCCCATCAGCAATGGTTCCGGCAGATCCGCCGCGAAGTCACGGAGTTCACCGAAGCAGCCATGAAATAACCGTGCCGCCGCACCACTTCCATGTATCACAAGCATCCCTGCTTGTGCCCCCGGCGCAGTGCAACGTCAGGCCGCCGCACCACTTCCTTGTATCACAAGCATCTCTGCTTGTGCCCCCGGCGCAGTGCAACGTCAGGCCGCCGCACCACAGCAGCTGTGGGATGCTTTGTACGCCTCGATCAAGGACCTCCTGCCGACGGCGGCGGCGAACAAGGTCATCCTGGCACTCGAGAATTTGCCGCCGCCAGTACATCGATAAGGACCCCCTGCAACTGCTGGAGTGCGTCGAACACTTCAGCCCCCCCTGGCTCGGGCTCTTCTTCGACACCGGCCACGCCAACATGTGCGGCGATCCGAAGGAGATCCTGCGGACCATGGCCCCGCACATCGTCACCACGCATCCACACGACAACAACGGCTTCGACGACCAGCACCGCCCACCCGGCGAAGACACCATTTACTGGACCGAGCTGGCCCCCGTGTTCGCCGACTGCCCCTGACTCGACCATCACGAAACCGAGGCCTTCAGCTCGGACTAAAGCCATCTGCAAATGTATCAACGCTGCCTGCAATTCCTTGACTCAAGGGGTTGACATAAAAGCATATTTATGCGTATTGTATCAATATGAGGACCACGATTGACATCCCAGACAAGCTCTTCCGCCGCATGAAGGCCACCGCGTCCTATCGCGGGTTGTCCATGAAGAGTTTCATTGCGCTCGCAGTCGAACACGAACTCGGACAGGATGAGTACATCCCTGCCGTCGGCAAGCGTGTCCAGCTTCCCCTTATCAAGTCGCGCAGGCCAGCCAGTCTTGACATCTCTGCTGAGATGATTGCCGAAGTGATGGAAGAAGAAGATGAATATGGTGTTACCTGACACCAACGTCTGGTTGGCGCTCGCCTTCGAATCCCACGCGCACCATGGACTCGCCCGTCAGTGGTTTGAGGACGAGGGGGAGATCGGGTGTGTGTTCTGCCGGCTCACGCAACAAGGCTTCCTGCGGCTCGCAAGCAACCGCAAGATCTTTGGGCCTGAAGCGTTGACGCTGACCCGGGCCTGGAACTGCTTCGATGCACTCCTCGCCGATCCCCGAGTCTTCTTTGCCGCTGAACCTGCCGGGCTGGATCAGCTCTGGCGGCAGTACACGAAACGCCGGAGCTACTCCCCGAAAATCTGGAATGATGCCTATCTGGCGGCCTTCGCCAGGGCAGGACAAGTGCAACTCATCACCTTGGATCGCGGCTTCCGGCAGTTCCGGAACCTGGACTGCACCATCCTCCGATAGGAACTTGGCATACCAACCAGGCCGAGCCGTTTCCGTCAATACCGACCGGCCCTACCAGCCGCGAAAATCTTCGCGACGTTCCCTCTCCCCTCGGGCCTTGACCTGTTCCCTGTACTTCGTCTCCAGTTCCTCGACGGTCCTGAAACCGCCCAGGTCCAGCGGGGTCTTCCCTGCTTTGTTTTTGACGTTGGCTGCAGCCTTGTGGCGTATCAATACAGATGCAATTGTCAGGTCCTTCAGACGTGCTGCCAGATGCAGGGCAGTATTGCCCTTGGGATCGATGGCGTCGATCTGCACCTTGGCTTCCAGCACCTCACGAACAGCCCGATGTTCTCCCGACTGAACTGCCAAGTGCAGCGGAAACAGGCCGCTCTTGTCCGCGATTCCGAAGTCTGCCTTGCACCACCGCAATTGCTTAATCAGCCCTTGGTTCCCAGCCCGACAGGCCACGTGAATCGGGCGATCTCCGTTCTTGTCGACGAGATTGAGTCTGGCGCCCTTCTTCACCAGATGGCGTACCGATTTGCTGTCGAACCACCGACACTTGACGGCGTGATGGAGAACGCCGCGCCCCCGGTCGTCGACAACGTCTGCGCGAGCACCTTTCGCGATGAGCACTGAAGACACCCGACGGGGTTCGTCGCCACTTCCGAGGCAGGTGACCATCATTAACGGCGTTCTGCCATCCCTGGTCCGGGCATCAACATCGGCGCCGTTCTCGACGAGTGTCCGGGCAAACTCGACGGCTCGCGCCTGGGCTGCGAGATGCAGCGGCGTGAACCCGACATCATCCGTTGCCTTGGGGTCGGCCTTGGCTCGCAGCAACCGGCTGACGATCTCCGGCGGCGCATCGTGATTGTAGTTGTAGACCGCTTTGTCCGGCACCGCATAGAACAGTGGCGTTCGGCCACGCTTGTCTCTGAAGCCTGCCTTTGCGCCCGCTCTCAGCAGGGCGACAACAGCGTTGCCGTTACGGGCCGCAACCGCCAGATGAAGTGGCATCCTCCCCGCTTTGTCGGCGACGTTGACATCGGCTCCGGCCGCGACAAGCACCCCCGTCAGTTCGCCCGATGCAGTGTTCTCCGCGGCCAGGTGCAGGGCGGTCTGGCCGTCACCATTGGCGGCGTTCGGGTCTGGCTTCAGCTTGAGCAGTTTCGTGATGTTCTGCGTATGCCGCTTGCAGTGACGAACAGCCACGATCAACGGCGTATTGCCCTGCTTGTCGGCGCGCCCAAAGCGTCACCAACCAGGCAGAAGACGACCAGCAGACCGATGCCACAAATTGCTCTCATTCGAACCCCCGTTTCTCTTACAATAGCCGAAATCTACGATTGGCACAATAGCTCCCGGCTGTTCCGAAAGAGTCTCTGGATAACGCACAACCGTTGGGTTCCATTAAGAACAAAGACGTCCGTCCTCGGATTATCTGCCTTTTTCGCACTGCCTCGACATAACCCGACTGCGCCGTGGAATACACGCCATGAACGGGTGCGTTGAGTTGGAGAAGCGAAGTAAATCAAGGAGAAAGACAATGAAACCACTGATCATCGGCTTCGCCCTGTTGTGCGCGGTCGCAGCGCAAGCCGGCGACGCCTGTTGCGGCACAGGCCGCGGCAAGAAGCAGGGCCATCACGCCAAAGCAGACCACAAGAACGCCGAAGGCAGCCACGTGAAGAAGATGAAATGCTCCGGCGAGAAGTGCGCCGACAAGAAGGACTGCAAGGCCTGTCCCGCGGGCAAAGCGAAAGCGGAGGGCAAGAACATCTCCACCAAGGACCTCGCGGCCCTGCTGCAGAGCGACGACAAACCCGTTATCTTCGACGCCCGCGGCAAGGGAGGCTTCAGCAAGGGGCATATCCCCGGCGCCAGACATCTCTCCGCCGCAGCCGACGAAGAGGCGATCAAGAAAGCCGTCGGCGACGACAAGTCAGCGGCGATCGTGACCTATTGCGGCAGTGTCAAATGCCCCGCCAGCAGTAAACTGGCCGGGAAGCTGCGGAAGCTCGGCTATACCAATGTAACCGAGTACCCGGAAGGCATCGCCGGATGGTCCAAGGCCGGCAACAAAGTGGGGAAAGCGGACTGATCAATCAATCGTGTTGTTCGACTACCACCGACACGCAAGCGCACGGCCGACGAAATTCGTCGGCCGTGTTGTTTTTTTAGTATCGGACCTGCTGCCGATAGCGGTCGTAGGCGTTGGGAAACCGGCCGTGCTTCGTCAGTGTGTGGTGCAGGTTGAGGAAGTACACACACAGAAAGGTCTTCGCAAAGAGATCGAAGGGGATGTTGAAAATCTCACCGAAGGCCCCGATCGGGGTCAACTCGGGGACGATCGCGCCAATCGCGCCGAAAACCCCGCCGACCACCATCTGTGGAACGGCGCAGAGAATTCCAACCAGAAGCGAGTAACCGACAACCCGCCACCAACGGCCCGTGACCAGCGTCTTGCTGTAATTCAGGGAGTCCATCCCCGTATGCACCGTCAACACCGCAATAAAGGGAACGAATGACCAGTACACAGAGAAGATGATCCCGGGGATGATCAGACAGAGAAACAGGAGGAATGTCAGAATTCCCTTCAGCAGGCTGGCCACAAAAAGCGTGCTCCAGCTGTTGACGCCGAGCGAAAACGCCTCGCCCAAACCGATCTCACGGCCTTGGAAGTGACCGGCAATGATCTGGCAGAAACCGCCGAAAGAGACCATCAGAAACAGCCCCGAGACCAAAGCCGCGATCAGAATCAGCAAACCAACGGCCTCCGGCGGCATCACTTCCGCCACCACCAACGCCTGAATGATCGCCGACACCAGCGAGAAGGGCACGACGACGGCGGCGTAGAGCCCGATAAGCCGCCAGAAATTCCGGGTATACACCTCCCAACTCTGAGAAAACAGCGCGCCGAGATCCAGTTCGCCATCCGCCAGAGCACCGGCACCGATCGCACCTGTGGCGGAAGACGCCGGAACCGGTACGCCTTCCCGCAGCCGCTGGACATACAACGGCTTGCAGTCGGCACAAACCAGGTCCTTGCCGAACTGCGCCAGTTCCGATACGTGACAGGTCTTGCCGCACTGGGCACAATCCATAAACTCCGCAGAACTCATCACACCCTCCTGTATCCTTCCTGGTGGCGGCATTCCCGCTCCGGTTCCGTTCGGGGAAGATACCACGGCCGCAGCACGATTACCACACACAGGATCAGACTCCGGGCTGCATGTCAGTTCTGTAGGCACTTGGCTGCCGGCAAATGGCACACCCCGCCACTGACGCATCACCCAGATTCACCCGTTCGACGATGGTTTGCCCCGCAGGCGTCTTCGCCGTTGCGGAGCAGCGGGGGGCTTTTGCGGACCGGGGCATCGCATCAAAACGAATGCCTGAGACGAGATGCCGCCGCTCATGTTTTTTCGCAACAGCGGCTCCAGTTGCCGTTGCGTCCTGTCCGGATATAGTTCTATCCCGGGGCAAACCAGATGATACGAAGAAAGAACGACTATGGCGATTACCTCACCGGCCAATGCGGAACCACTAATCAAGAACGAAGAGACCATGCGCTACCGGCCGCTCGGGAATACCGGTCTGCAGGTCTCCGCCCTGGCTCTGGGGTGTATGCGCCTGAGCGATGACCAGGACGCCAACACCGAACTCGTCGCCGCCGCCGTTGACAAAGGCGTAAACTACTTCGAGACGACCCGCTTCTATTGCGGCGGCCAGTGCCAGCACCGCACCGCACCCGGGCTGAAGGGCAAAACCAAAGGCGTCATCGTCTCCGGCAAGGCCGGCATCAACGCCGATACCACCGCACACAGCTTTCGAAAAGAGATTGAGCTGCAGTTGGAGATCCTGGGACTTGACCATTTCAAGTTCTTCCAGGTGGGCTGGTTCGGCTGGGATCGAGTCGGCCATCTGCTCAAACGCGGCGGCGTCCTGGACGCCTTGCGCCGGGCCCAGGACGAAGGTCTCGTGCACCACATCGGTTTCACCGGCCATGATCAGCCCGAGAACTTCATCAAAGTCATCGAGACCGGACTCTTCGATTCGCTTACCGTGCCCTACAGCCTGATCAACCGGAAGTATGAACCGACAATCAAACGCGCCGGCGAACTCGGCGTCGGCGTCATCGCCATGTGCCCCGTGGCCGGCGGCGTCCTGAGCAACGCCAGCAACGAACTGCAGGAAGCACTCGGCACCGATCGCAGCATGCCCGAGCTCGCCCTTCGCTTTGTCCTCAGCAACCCGGACGTCAGCGCGGCCTGCAGCGGCATGAGCAGCATGCAGATGCTCGAAGAAAACGTCAGGACGGCAAAAGAATTCGACCCGGAATCCGACGCTGACTTCGAAAAGACCTGTGCCATTATCGACGGCCTGGCCGCCGAGCTCGACGACAAAATCTGCACCACCTGCGGCTACTGCCGTCCCTGCCCGCAGGGCGTCAATATTGTTCGGTACATGGATGTCTACACCACCTGGAAAGCCTTCGGCTACGAGGACTGGGCCAAGGGCGTCTACGAGAAGATCAAGGACGAACAGAGCGCCGGCCGCTGCAACGAGTGCGGCGGCTGCGAAGAGCGCTGTCCGAATGACCTGCCGATCATCGAACGGTTACGCGAAATCCGCGCGCTGTTGCGCTAGGAACCCCACGCGCAGCGCCCATCCTCCGCGCGCAGCGCCCATTATGTGGGGTGCAGGGGGCCACCGCCTCCTGCCGGGGTTCAAGGGGCAGAGCCCCTTTCCTTCTCCCATCGCGCAGCGCCCATCCTCCGCGCGCAGCGCCCATCCTCCGCGCGCAGCGCCCATA
>CAYLNH010000015.1:0-51655 GCA_964384625.1 uncultured Lentisphaerales bacterium | reverse complement strand
GTTGGTATGTCTGCCCCGAATAATGCGACGTTATTTCCGCGCCGACCCTAAGGAAGTGCCCTGCAGCGGCAAGATCGACCCGCAATACCTGTTTCACGCCCTCGAAGGCGGCGCGCAGGGCATCTGCATCGTCACCTGTCCGGAAGGCAAGTGCACCTTGGCGCAGGGCAACTATCGCGCCCGCGTCCGCGTCCACACTGTCCGCAAACTGCTGGAGGAGATGGGCCAGGACGGCAGCCGCGTTGACTTGATTCACTGCAATGAAGACGACAGCGCCGAGACGGTTGCCGAGACGGTTCGTATTTCCGTCAGCAAACTCGCTGCCATGGCGTCCAACCCGGTGCTGTCTTAAGTGCAGTCAATACCCCAATTTTCTCGTCCTGAAGGGCGGACGCGAACGTCGGTGCAATCCGGCACAAAAGCCCCAGAGGTGCATGGTCATGTAGCCCGGGGTTTCAACCCCGGGGAATGATCGCCAACATCCGCGCACCCCGGAGGGGTGCAGTAGCGGGACCAGGTTTACGACAAAGAAACATAGATAAGAGGAAATATTATGGCAGACACAAGCAAACTGCAGGAGCAGATCGACTCCGGCCAACGGATCATGTTGGCGGAGATTGACCTGCCGAAGACCGCCGACGCGGCGGCTGTGAAGGCCGCGGCCGCGCGGCTGAAGGACAAGGTTCAGGCGATCGGGATCAGTGACAATCGCGACGGCGTCACGATGTCCGCGCTGGCCGGCACCGCGATTGTTGTGGGCGAAGGCATTGAGCCGATCCTCCACCTGGTGACCCGCGACCGGAACCGTGTGGCACTCGTCTCCGACTTCCTCGGGGCGCAGGCGCTGGGGATCAAGAACGTGCTCTGCACCTCCGGCACGCACCAGACGCTGGGCGCCGCCAAGTCGGCCCGCAACGTTTACGACCTCGACTCCGTGCAGCTGGTCAAAGCCCTGAGCAATCTGGGTACTGACGCTTCGGCCGTCGGCGAGAGCGCGATCAACGGGTTTGCCCCGGCTTGCCTGGGCGCCAAGGCATCGCCCGCCGCGGATCCAATGGATCTGCAGATCATGCGTCTGGCCAAGAAGGTGAAGGCCGGCGCCAAGTACATCATTACCCAGCCGGTGTTCGACCTCGACCGTTTCAACCAATGGTGGGACACGGTCAAGGCCCGCGGCCTGCAGGAAAAAGTCGCGGTCATCGCCGGCATCAAAGTCTTCACTGATGCCGCGAAAGCCAAAGCCTACGCCGACCAGCGGCCGTCGCCGCGAGTGCCGGCTGCAATCCAGGAACGCCTGGCCGCCGGCGAAGGTGTTGCCGTCGCCACCGAAATTGCCAGGAAGCTGCTGGAGATCGACGGGATCCGGGGACTCGAGTTCAGCAGCGACGACGACGGCACCGCCATCGAAACCGTGATCAACGGCCTCTAACCCCAACACGAGCTGACTATGCCTGCGAAATACGTCATCCATCCAAAGCCGACCCCCCCGCGCGTCCGCCCCATCGGCAAGTTGGGGATTATCGACTGGCGCGAGGACTGCAGCAGCTGCAAGAACTGCGTCAAGAAAGGCTGTATCTACGGCCTGTATACGGACGAGTCCGAGACGCTGCACAACGCCACCGGTTACCTTGATTACATCTATCAGTGCAAGGGCTGCCTGGCCTGCGTCCAGAACTGTACCAAGAACATCCTGACCCGCACCGAGAACCCGGAATACGCCAAGCTCGGCGACGACTATTACACGCCCGAGATTGTCACGGTCACCTGGTTCCAGGCCGAGAGCGGCAAGATCCCCGTATCCGGCAGCGGCTACGGCGGCAAGTTCAGCGGCCCGGGTTTCGACTCGATGTGGACCGACATGTCCGAGATCGTCCGGCCGACCCGCGACGGGATCCACGGTCGCGAGTACATCAATACCGGCCTGGACATCGGCCGCAAACTCACCCGCCTGGAGTTCTTCGACGGCAAACCGACCACCGAGACGCCGCCGTTCATCGAGAGCCCGGCGCCGATCATGTTCCAGATGCCGCCCAAACAGTGGCGCCACGCCGGCGTCGCCGAAGGCATCGCCAAGGCTGCCGAGGCCATGGGTCTGTTCTATACCGCCGATGCCGAGGACTTCGAGAATGGCGTTATCCCGACGAATGCGAAAGCCATCCCGACACTGACCAGCGACTGCAGCGCCGCCAAGGAAGCGCTGATGGTCATTGTTCCGGACAGTGCGACGGTCATGGACGAAATCACGAAGATCAAAGCCGACCGGCCGAAGCAGGTCGTGGCCGTCCGCGTCGAAGCGACGCCGGCCGCCACCGACCGCATTGTCGAGCTGACCGCCGCCGGCGCCGAGGTCATCTACCTCGTGCTCGATATGCACGGCCGCGAGACCGGTGCCGACAATCCGCGACACGCCCGCGATGTCCTGCGCGACATCCACGGCACACTGGTCAAAGCCGGGACGCGCGACGAGATCACCATCATCGCCTGCGGCGGGGTGGCGTTGGCCGAGCACATGACGAAATCGATCATCTGCGGCGCCGACATGATCGCCATCGACATCCCGCTGGTGCTGGCGATGGAATGCCGGCTCTGCGGCGAGTGTCAGAACGGCGAGGAATGCCAGGTCGAGATGGCGGAAGTCGACGGCGAGTTCGCCAAACAACGGATCATCAATCTGGTCTGCGCCTGGCGCAATCAGCTCCTTGAGATGCTCGGTGCCATGGGCATCCGCGAAGTCCGCCGTCTGCGCGGCGAGACCGGCCGCGCGATGTTCTTCGAAGACCTGGAGGAGCGGGCCTTCGGCCGCCTCTTCGGCGAGCGCATCAAGCAAAACGGAGGCGCCCAATGAATCACGTTCCGAATAACAACCAGTCGGCCGAAGAGTTCGCGGCCGAACCGGATTTTGCCCAGGTGACCCGCGCGACTGCAACGGCACCGCCGCGCTATCGCAACGAACTGGGACCTAACAGCATTCACCGTTCGTCCGACTGCATCAACTGCGGCAAGTGTGCCGAGGTCTGCCAGCACGGCGTCCATCAGCGGCCGGACGGCTACCGGCTGATGATGCGGCCGTTCGACTATCGCTGTATCGGCGAGGAATGCACGAAGTCCGACAGCTGCTGCATCAACGAGTGTCCGGCCGGCGCGCTGTCGCTGGCCGAGAACCCGGCGTTCCAAACGATGGGTGACTATCGCTGGACCCCGGATCTGCTGGCCAGCACCTGGTGGATGGCCGAGACCGGGCATGCGCCGCCGAGCTTCCTCGAAAGCGAAGTCGGCGCGTCCGATGGTGGTTTCGATCGCCTGCGGTTCCGTTTCCCGGAAGCCCCCCCTGCCGATCTTGAGAAGGACGACATCACCACCGACATCGATCTGAACAAGCGCCGCAACGACCCGCGGCCGAAGGTCAAGATCGACGTGCCCTGGTACGGCGGCGGCATGTCGTTCGGTTCGACCAACATCCGGGTCCTCCTCGCCAAGGCCCGCGCGGCCAAGGCCTGGAACTCCTTTACCTGCACCGGTGAGGGCGGCTACCCGCCGCGGTTCGTGCCGTACAAGAATCACATGATCACCCAGGTCGCCACCGGCCTGTTCGGTGTGCGCGAGGAGACCATTCAGCACGCGCGCATCGTCGAATTCAAATATGCGCAGGGCGCCAAACCCGGATTGGGCGGCCACCTGCTGGGCGACAAGAACACCCCGGAAGTCGCGGCCATGCGCGAAGCGGTCGTCGGCACCTCGCTGTTCTCACCGTTCCCCTTCCACAGCGTCTACTCCATTGAAGACCACAAGAAGCACCTCGATTGGATCAGCCATATCAACCGTAACACGCTGTTGTCCTCCAAAGTCTCGACGCCGGAAGACGTCGACATGGTGGCCGTCGGCTCGTACTGCGCCGGCTCGCACATCGTGCACATGGACGGCAGCTACGGCGGCACGGGCGCGGCGCCGAACGTGGCGAAGAAGAACATCGCCATGCCGATCGAGTACGCCATCACCAACGTCCACCAGTTCCTGGTTGACGAAGGTGTGCGCGACGAAGTCGCCCTGATCTGCAGCGGCGGCATCCGCACCCCGTGGGACGTGGCCAAGGCAATCGCCATGGGCGCCGACGGCGTCGTCATCGGCACGTCCGAGATTGTCGCGGTCGGCTGCATTCGCTGCGGCCTGTGCGAAAGCGGTCGCGGCTGTGCCCGCGGCATCTGTACCACCGACTCCGAGCTGTTGGAGCTGACGTCCGTCGATTGGGCCACCCAGCGGCTGGTTAACATGTACAGCGCCTGGCGCGAAGTCCTGGTGGACATCCTCTATCGCCTTGGCCTCGATTCGGTCAAAGCCCTCCGCGGCCGGACCGATCTGCTGATGCACCTCGATTACACGAATGGAGACGAGTCATGAACAGCATCCCCTTTAACTACGCTGACGTGCTGACTCGATCCCGGGCGCACATGAAGCCGGAAGGCGACTGGTTCGGTCGCTCGCCCGAAGCCGAAGGCGGCTGCGGGGTAACCGGTTTTGCCTGCACCATCCCGGTGCGCGGCAAGCATATCTACGAGCCGTCGATTCAGATGCGCAACCGCGGCAACGGCAAAGGCGGCGGCATCGCGGCTGCCGGTCTGGTCCCGGACCAACTCGGCGTCGACCGCCAGGTCCTGGA
This sequence comes from uncultured Lentisphaerales bacterium, assembly GCA_964384625.1. Lineage (GTDB taxonomy): Bacteria > Verrucomicrobiota > Lentisphaeria > JABSQK01 > JABSQK01 > CAYLNH01. Next base: position 47,001 of record CAYLNH010000015.1, on the reverse strand, counting down.
AGACTGCTACTGCTATCAGGTCGCCCTCCTGGATCCGAGCGCCCGGGACGAAGTCGTCAAGAAATACATTGAGCCGTACTTCGACACGCACTGCGGCGGCCTGATCGCCACCGTCGATGACTATCGTGATGTGCCGTTGCTCGAACAGAAGCCGCCGGATGTCGCACGCTACTTTGTCCGCGTTAAGCCAAACATCCTCGACGCCTTCGCCACCCGTAACAACCTGACCCACATGGAGCAGCGCGAAATCGAAGACGAGTTCATCTTCCAGAACTCCTACCAGATCAATCAGGAGTTCTACGCGTCGCTCGGTGAGAAACGCGCGTTCGTCATGTCGCACGCGCGCAACCTGCTGATCCTGAAGATCGTCGGTTTTGCCGAAGCCACCGTGCAGTACTACTGCATGGAAGACACGTCCGCACACGTGTGGATCGCGCACCAGCGCTATCCGACTCGCGGCCGCGTCTGGCATCCCGGTGGCTGCCATCCGTTCATCGGCCTCAACGAAGCCCTGGTACACAATGGCGACTTCGCCAACTACCACTCGGTCTGTGAGTTCCTGGCGCAGCGCAATCTGTTCCCGCAGTTTCTCACCGACACCGAGACGTCGATCATGCTCTTTGACTTAATGAACCGGACACTGAAGTATCCGGTGGAGTACATCATCGAAGCGCTGGCGCCGACGTCCGAGTTGGACTTCGACCGGCTGCCGCCGGAGAAGCAGAAGATCTACCGCGACATCCAGACGGTGCACACGCACGCCGCGCCGGACGGCCCGTGGTTCTTCATCATCGCCCGTAACCTGCTGGAGAACGGCTTCCAGCTGATGGGTATCACCGACACCGCCATGCTGCGGCCACAGGTGTTTGCCCTGCAGGAAGGCGAAGTCTCCATCGGTCTGGTCTGTTCCGAGAAACAGGCGATTGACGCGACACTCGCCAGCCTGTCGGAAGAGGATTCGCGCTTCTCGCCGATTGCCGATCGCTACTGGAACGCCCGCGGCGGCAGCTACAACGACGGCGGCGCCTTCATGATTTCGGTGAAACCGAAAGAAGAAGGTGAAGGCTACGACCTGGAAGTCACCAATAAGTTTGGTGAGGTCCTGCGCACGCAGCCCGACCAGTCCCGCTGCGATCTGTCCAAACCGTTCACCGCGCCGTCCGACGTCCGCGAGGACATGGTCGCGATCGATGCGTTCGTCGAGTCCGGCAAGGGCGAAGTACTCGGAAAGTATATCCACGATCACTGTGCTGAGATGGACTTCGACCGCTTGCGCTGGTTCGTCGACACGGTCGTGAAGAAGACCAAGTATGAACCGGCCGGCGCGATCGAAGGACTGACTCTGGCGCTCGACTGGATCTTCCCCGTCGGCAAAATGAAACGCAGCTCCGTCCGCACCATTCTGCGTCAGGGCCTGCAAGTGCTGTTCGACCGGCAGCCGCTATTCACTGAACCGAAGCTTAACGGCTATCGCCGCGTCACTTGGGATTCACGCCACAAGTTACGCGCCCCGGAAGGCGACGAGAAGACCTTGCTGATCGACGCCAAGGGCTTCCAGCCGGAGGGCGCCGATTGCGACGCTTTCCTCGCCGTCGACGCCTATAAGCTCGGCTGGAAGAACCTTGTCCACTTCAACTCGCGCGGCACACGGTTCCACGGTGCCGGCTTCGGCGCGGACAGCGACGGTTTGCGCGTTGATTGCTACGACAACGTTGGTGACTACCTTGCGTCCGGCATGGATGGTCTCGAGATCTATGTTCACGGCAACGCCCAGGACCAGCTCTGCCAGATCTCGAAGCGCGGCAAACTGGTGGTGTACGGCGATGTCGGTCAGACCTTTCTGTACGGTGCCAAGGGCGGCGAAATCTACGTCCGCGGCAACGCCGCCGGTCGCCCGATGATCAACGCGGTTGGTCGTCCGAAGGTGGTAATCAACGGCACGGCGCTCGACTTCCTGGCAGAGTCGTTCATGGCCGGTGATCCGCTGAACGGCGGCGGCTTCGCCATCGTTAACGGCATCCTTGTGAACGACGAAGGTAAAGTGGAACCGCTCGACATGCCGTACCCCGGCAGCAACCTGCTGTCGTTGGCATCCGGCGGCGCCATCTTCGTCCGCGATCCGGACCGCACGCTGGTCAGTGAACAGCTGAATGGCGGCTGTTTCCAGCGCCTGTCCGATGCGGACTGGAAACTGATCCTGCCGTTCTTGAACGAGAACGAACGCTTGTTCGGCATCGAAATCGAGCGCGATCTGCTGACGGTCAACGGTGAGAAATGCACCCCGCCGGAAGTCTACCGCAAAGTCGTTCCGAGTGCCATGGCACTCGCTGAAGCGATGGAGGAAGAATAATGTCCGATACTCTCAAATGCACCAATACCGACTTTGTTCGGCAGGTCGAGGAACGGTCCGGCGCTACGGTCAGTTCCTGCCTGCAATGCCATAAGTGTTCGACGGGCTGTCCGGTCGCGCCGGAGATGGGCTTGCTGTCCAGCCAGGTTATGCGGCTGATCATTCTCGGCGAGGAAGACGAACTGCTCAAGTCGCCGTCGATCTGGTTGTGCGCGTCCTGTGAAGCATGCACGACCCGCTGCCCGATGGACATCGATATCGCCGCCGTCATGGACGCGCTGCGGATGATGGCCATCGAGAAGAAACTGGCCCCGGCCGACGTCAACGGCAAACACTTCAACAAGGCCTTCCTCAACAGCGTCCGCAAGAACGGGCGCGTGCATGAGGTCGGCATGATGACTTCCTATAAATTCGCCAGCAAGGACTTCTTCGCCGACGTCGACAAGGCGCCGAAGATGTTCCTGAAAGGCAAACTCGCGCTGTTCCCGAAAGGCTCCAAGGACGCCGGCAAGGTGAAAGAGGTCTTCAAGCGCGCCGAAGAAGAGGAGAAGAATCGGTGAAATACGCCTACTTCCCCGGCTGCAGTCTGGAAGGCACCTCGCGCGAGTTTGATACGTCGGCGCGGGCGGTCTGTCGGGCGCTGGGAATTGAGTTAACTGATATTCCCGACTGGGTTTGCTGCGGTTCCACTCCAGCGCACAGCAGTAACCAGTCGCTCGCCATCGCCTTGCCCGCGATGAATCTGAAGAAAGCCGAGGGCATGCAGATGCCGGTGATGACCGCCTGTGCATCCTGCTACGCCCGATTGCGGACCGCGAATCACGAAATCCTCGCAAGCGAAGACGAACGCAAGCGTGCAGCCCGCATTACGAAAGACGACTACGACGGAAACGTTCCGGTCCACCACATTCTGGATGCGCTCGTCAATCACTTTGGCATCGACCAGATCCAGAAGAAGATCAAGAAGTCACTTGGCGGTCTGCGCGTGGCCTCCTACTACGGCTGCCTGTTGTCGCGACCGCCGAAGGTTGTCGCCTTTGACGATCCGGAGCATCCGAGCTGCATGGACGAGATTGTCGAGTGTGCCGGCGGCACGCCGGTCGACTGGCCGCTGAAGACAGAATGCTGCGGCGCCAGCCTGTCGATCTCGAATACCAGCGTTGTCTGCCGTCTGAGCCATCGGATCCTGACGATGCTCAATAAGGTGAAGGTCGACTGCTGTGTCGTGGCTTGTCCGCTGTGTCAGGTGAACCTCGACATGCGCCAGGCCGATGCCATGAAGGCCCACGGCGATCTGCCGGACCTGCCGATCGTTTACATCACCCAACTCCTCGGCCTGGCCCTCGGCCTGCGTCCGGACGAGCTCGGCTTTGATAAGTTGACCATCAGTGCCGAGAAACTGATTGCCAAGATCCAAACACCTGCCGTTGCGGAGGTGACAGCATGAATATGCCGGCCAACATGAAACCATCCGATACGGCCACCGGCAGCGGCAAAGACAAAGTCGGCGCCGTCATGGTCTGCGGTGCCGGTGTCGCCGGAATCCAGGCATCCCTCGACCTGTCCGCTGCCGGGTTCCGCGTCTATCTCGTCGAAGAGAAAGCCGCTGTCGGCGGCGGTATGTCGAAACTCGACAAGACCTTCCCGACCGGTGACTGCGCGACCTGTATCATCTCGCCGAAGCTCGTGGAAGCGATGCGCGATCTGAACATCGACGTGTACACCATGTCGAACGTCACCAAACTCGAAGGCGAGCCCGGCAACTTCAAGGCTACCATCCTGCAGAAGCCGCGTTACATCGACATTGACAAATGCACGGCCTGCGGCGACTGCACCGACGTTTGCCCGGTCGAGATCAAGAGTCAGTTCGATGCCAACATCGGTACGCGTAAAGCGACCGACCGCGTGTACGCGCAGGCCGCACCGAACGCGAACGTCATCACCAAGAACGGCCGCGCCACGTGCAGCACGAACTGCCCGATTGACCACAGCGTACAGGGCTATGTCAATCTGATCGGTGCCGGCAAGGTGAAAGAAGCGGCGCAGCTCATCTGGAAAGAGAACCCGCTGCCCGCCATCTGCGGCCGCGTCTGTTTCCATCCGTGCGAAGGCGGCTGTAACCGCGGCAAGATCGATTCCCCGGTCAACATCCGCGATCTTAAACGCTACGCTATCGAGAAGTTTCCGACACCCGAGATTCCGAAGGACATCGAGGCCAGCGGCAAGACTGTGGCGGTCATCGGCTCCGGCCCGGCCGGGCTCGCGGCCGCGCACGCGCTGGCGCAACTCGGTCATAAGACCACCGTGTTCGAGTCGCTGCCGGTCCTCGGCGGCATGCTCACGGTCGGTATCCCGGACTACCGGCTGCCGCCCGACATCTTCAAACGCGATATCGAGCACATCGGCAAACTCGGCGTCGAGTTCAAGACCGAAACCACCGTCGGCAAGGACCTCCCGGCCGGCAAGGTCGAGGACGACTTTGATGCCGTCTTTATCGCCACCGGCGCACATATCAGCAAGAAGCTCGACATCCCCGGCGAAGACTGCGAAGGCGTTGTCCACGGCGTCGACTTCCTGCGTGAGTTCTCGCTGACCGGCAACGCCAACATCGGCAAGAATGTTGTGATCATCGGTGGTGGTAATACCGCGGTCGATACGGCGCGTACCGCTATGCGTGTCGGCGCTGAGAAGGTCACCGTCGTCTATCGCCGGACGCGCGAAGAGATGCCGGCGGAAGAAGCCGAGATTGATGCCATGCTCCGCGAAGGCGTGGAGATCAAGTACCTCGCTGCCCCGTCGAAGATCCTTTCTGAGGGCGGCAAGATGACCGGTGTCGCGTGTGTCGAGATGAAACTCGGCGAACCCGATGAAAGCGGCCGGCGTCGACCGGTGAAAATTGACGGTTCCGAGTTTACGATCAAAGCCGATATGCTGATCCCCGCGGTCAGTCAGTCGGCCGACAAGAAACTTGCCGAAGCGTTTACGCTGGAGACGACCCGTTGGGATACGGTTCAGACGGATGAGCTGACGCTGGCCGCCAGCCGCGACGGCTTCTTTGCCGGCGGCGATGTGGTCCTCGGTCCGTCCAGTGTAATCGAAGCCATCGCCCAAGGCAAACGCGCCGCGCAGGCGATCGATAACTTCCTGAACGACCGGCCCGTGGCCGACGGTATCAAACCGCCGCCGGAGCGCGAGAACCCGGTTTGCGAAGCGGACCTGAAAGAGCTCAAACGCGTGACCGCCAAGGTCCCGCGCGTGACGGCCAAAGAAGAAGACGCGAAAGCCCGCGTGAAAGACTTCCGCGAAGTCGAGTCGGTCTTCACCGACGAAGAAGCACAAGCCGAAGCCAGCCGATGTCTGGCCTGTGCCGGCTGCTGCGAGTGCATGCAATGCGTTGAGGCCTGTCAGGCCGGGGCGATCAACCACAACGACTGCGCCAAGGAAGTCACCCTGGACGTGGGCGCGGTGTTGCTGACGCCGGGCTTCGAAGCGTTCGACGCCACCCAACGCGGCGAGTTCGGTTTCGGCTATGCCCCGAACGTGGTAAGCAACGTGCAGTTCGAACGCATCCTGTCGGCGTCCGGTCCGACCGCCGGTCACATTGTCCGGCCGTCTGACGGCAAGACGCCGAAACGTCTGGCGTTCATCCAGTGCGTCGGCTCGCGTGACCAGGGCTGCGGCAACGAGTACTGCTCGTCTGTCTGCTGCATGGCCGCGACCAAGGAAGCCATCCTGGCGAAGGAGCATGAACCGGATCTCGACATTACCGTGTTCTATCTCGACCTCCGCGCCTACGGCAAAGACTTCGATCGCTACTGCAACCGCGCCATCAACGAGATGGGCGTGCGCTATGTGCGGTCCTTCATCTCGCGGACATTTGAGATGCCGGACACGCGCAACCTCGGTCTCGTCTACATGAACGAGAAGATGGAACGCATCGAGGAAGAGTTCGACATGGTCGTTCTGTCTCTCGGCCTGGAGCCGAGCAAGGGCCTGCAGCAGCAGGCCGAGGGCATCGGCATCGAGCTGAACGAATGGGGCTTTGCCAAGACCGAAACGCTGTTGCCGGTTGACGCATCGCGTCCCGGCGTGTTTGTCGGTGGCGCCTTCCAGGAGCCGAAGGACATCCCGGACACAGTCATGCAGTCCACCGGTGCGGCAGCCCGGGCCATGGCCCTGTTGGCGGATGCCCGCGGCACGATGACGCGGACCAAGGACTACCCGCCGCAACGCGATGTTACCGACGAGCCGGCACGGATCGGCGCGTTCATCTGCCACTGCGGCAGCAACATCGCGTCCGTCGTCGATGTCGAGGCCGTGGTCGAATACGCGCGCACACTGCCGAATGTCGTGTTCGCTGATCACACTGTTTATACCTGTGCCGACGACAGTCAGGCGCTGATGAAAGAGCTGATCGCGGAGCACCGGCTGAACCGGGTGATCGTGGCGTCGTGTACGCCGCGGACGCACGAGCCGATCTTCCGCGACACGCTGCGCGATGCGGGACTGAACCCGTACCTGCTGGAGATGGCGAACATCCGCGACCAATGCTCGTGGGTGCACGCCGGCGATCCGGATGCCGCGACCGAGAAGGCGAAGGACCTGGTAACCATGGCCGTCGGCCGCGCCGCCGCGCTGCAGCCGTTGAAAGACGAGACCGTGCCGGTGAAGAACGCGGCCCTCGTCGTCGGTGGCGGTATTGCCGGGATGACTTCGGCCCTGGCGCTGTCGGATCAGGGGTTCCCTGTCCACCTGGTCGAACAGTCCGACAAGCTGGGCGGCACCGTGGCGCAGTTGAACAAGACCTATCAGGGCGACGATCTGCAGGCGTTCCTCAGCGAAACCATCGAGAAGGTTAACGCCAGCGAAAAGATCACGGTCTATACGAACACCACCGCTAAGAAGGTGAACGGCCACATCGGCGAGTTTTCCTCAACGTTGATGACCGGTGACGAAGCGACCGAGATCGAACACGGCGTGGTCGTGGTTGCCACCGGCGCAACGGAGCACAAGCCATCGAGCTACTGCTATGGCGAAAGCGATGCGGTGCTGACGCAGCTGGAACTCACGGAGAAGCTCCGTGACGACCAGCTGGAGCTTGGCGAGAACGCAACCGTCGCGATGATCCAGTGCGTGGAGCAACGCACGGATGAACGGCCGTACTGCAGTCGCGTCTGCTGCACGACCGCGGTGAAGAACGCGATGCTGATCAAGGATAAGTATCCGAAAGCCCGCGTCATGGTGTTCTACCGCGACATGCGGACCTACGGGTTCCGCGAGTCGGCCTACCGCCAGGCACGCGAGAAGGGCATCCTGTTCTTCCGCTACACGCCGGAGGAGCCGCCCGTCGTCACCAATAACGGCAAGCTGACGTTAAAGGGTAAAGACCTGAGTCTGGGTCGGACGCTCGAGATCAATCCGGATCTGCTGGTGCTGGCCGCACCCATGGAGCCCCGGGCCGATCGCGAAGTCATCTCTGAACTGTTGCGCGTGCCGCTGAACGCCGACGGCTTCTTCCTGGAAGCCCACGTGAAGCTGCGGCCCGTCGACTTCGCCAGCGAGGGCCTGTTCCTCTGCGGCACGACGCACGCGCCGAAGTTCGTCAGTGAAGTCGTTTCCCAGGCCAACGCTGTTGCCGGCCGCGCCGCGTCGATCCTGTCGAAGAAGCGCATGCCGGTGAGTGGTCAGATCGCCTGGGTCGATCACGACAAGTGCATCTCGTGTATGACCTGCGTGCATGTCTGCCCGTACAACGCGCCGATGAACTCGCGCGACAACAAGGCAGAGATCCAGACAGCGGTCTGCATGGGTTGCGGCAGCTGTGCGTCGGAGTGTCCGGCGAAGGCCATTACGCTGCGGAACTTCATGGACACGCAGGTTATTGGTGCGTTGGACAGCCTGCTGGGCAACGTCAAGACGACAGCTTACGTCCCGGCGTATCCGGAGCAGGTAGGCATTGCCACCCCGAAATGGAAGACAACGAGTAAGGCAGAGTGAACCGGCTGAGTTCGACTGCAGTCGACTGTAACCGACTGCAACCGACTGCAATCGATCTGAATAACTGGAAGATACAGAAATGAACCAAGAGCCATTAATTCTCGCGTTCTGTTGCCATTACTGCGCCTATGCCGCGGCCGACCTGGCCGGGTCCATGCGCCTGCAGTATCCCGGCAATATTCGCGTTCTGCGCCTGCCGTGCACCGGCAAGGTGGAAATCGATTACCTGCTCGCTGCCTTTGAACGCGGCGCCGACGGCGTCATCGTCGCCGGCTGTCTCGAGGGCGGCTGCCACTTCCTCGAAGGCAACCTGCGCGCCCGCAAGCGCGTCGAGCGCGCCAAGATGATGCTTAAGGAAATCGGCTTGGAGCCGGAGCGTCTGGAGATGTATAACCTGTCATCGGCCGAGGGCACCCGGTTTGCCGAGATCTGTACGGAGATGGCGGAGACGCTGTCGAAGCTCGGCCCGAGCCCGATCAAACCGCCCGCCGCCCAGGTAGAAATGAATGTCGAACAAATGACCCAAGAGGCCGTCGCGGCCGTAGAAGGAGAGAAACAGCATGATTGTTGCGGATCGTAAGAAAGTCCCCGAGATCAAAGAAATGGTCAAGGACCACAAGAAGGTCCTCCTGGTTGGCTGCGGCACCTGTGTCACCGTCTGCCTCGCCGGCGGCGAGCGCGAAACCGGTATCCTCGGCAGCGCCCTGCGCATGGCCCTGAAGATCGACGGTAAAGACGTCGAAGTCGACGAGTGCACCATCGAACGTCAGTGCGAAGATGCGTTCATCGACGACCTCGCCATGAAAGCCGGCGACTACGACGCCATCTGTTCTATGGGCTGTGGCGCCGGCGTCCAGGCGATCGCCGAACGCTTCCCCGAGATCGCGGTCTATCCCGGACTCAACACGCAGTTCATCGGCATTCTCGAATCCCAGGGCGTCTGGACCGAAAAGTGCATGGGCTGCGGCAGCTGTCGTTTGGGTGAGTTCGCGGGCATCTGTCCGATCACCCGCTGCTCCAAGCACCTCCTGAACGGTCCTTGCGGCGGTTCCCGCGACGGCAAGTGCGAAGTCAACGAAGACCTCGACTGCGGCTGGCAGCTGATCTACGACCGTGCCAAAGCCCTCGGCAAACTCGACGAACTCGAAGAGCTCGCCGAGCCCCAGGACTGGTCCACCGGTCTCGACGGCGGCACCCGCAAAGTCGTCCGCGAAGACCAGTGCATCGCCGGCATGGGCCCGAAGGCATAGGCCTTCGCCCTCCTGATTCCGGGACTGTATCATGAGCATCCCTGCTCATGCTTCCTCTTGCCGATGTCCCATGGTCGGTTATGGGGTCGGCGGTTTGGCCACGTTTTTCAAAGCATCCCCGAGCGCCTTCGAGATGATCGCTTCCGATCGTCCTCGGGCTTCCACCAGTGAAGCAGGACATTCTCGTTTGATATCGGCGGCCGTCATGTGCTGCAGGAGAGCCACGACGACATCTACTTCATCATCGATCGCGGCAGATGTCAGCGGAGATTCCCACTCCCCTTCCCATGGCTGCCAATCCCATCCCTGCGCATACAACTCGTGGATGACTTCGGGAGTAGAAGCGTAGTGGAATGCTCCGTTCCCGGGTCCGGTCAACATGTTCTTGGCGCCACACTGAATCAGAAACCGAACAACCATGTCGTCGCCGCTGCAGGCTGCGGCATGTACTGGCGTGAAACCACCAACAGTCTGCGCGTTCACGTCTGCACCTTTTGCGGTCAATAGCTGCACAGCGCTCAGGCGGCGTGCTTCAGCTGCGCGATGGAGCGCTGTCATGTCCATTCCCTCCCGAGCGTTCACATCAGCGCCCTGATCAATGAACCATCTCATCAGATCAGTGTGGCCGGCGTGCGCTGCGATAGACAGCGGGCACATTTCTTCGTCCAAGAGTTCCTGGTCACTGACAGAAAGCACGCTGACTTTCAGTTGGCGCTGCAAAAGGTCGGGTTCCCTTCGGGTGAGACGCTTGGCTTCCTCAGTATCCCCAATCTCAATGAGCCCTGGAAGGTACGGTTCGAGCGCTTCGTCGACCAGATGCCGAACACCCAAATACACGCCCAGCGTCAGGCAGGCCACGATTGACAATGCAATTGTTCTTCGTGCCCAGTTTCTACGGCTCATGAACGTCTCGCTTAGAGATGGTCAGATAGGTGTCGAAGGACATCCACCCGGGCATGCAGGAAACGCAGAACTTCAATGCCGTCCTCTACGGCTCGATAGAAGACGTAGTGTTTGCCCTCGACGACATACAGAATGCCATCAGGGAGATTTGGGTTTGCCCGTCCCATGCCGGGCATCTCGGCCAGCAGGTGAAGACGTGATTCCAGCTGGCCACGGTACTTGAGGACCTGCTCCTGCCCCCATTCCGCCAACGTGTACTCGACAATCTCGCGGAGATCGCCAACCGCGGTGTTGGTGAGATAGTACTGTGGCATCAGCTGTCTTTCTGATCGAGGACCTGATCGACAACATCACTGACCGAAAGGGCTGATCGGCCACTCTCCGCCGCTTCCGTCAGGAGGGAGTTCAGGCGGCGCCAATCTCCCTCCCGGCGTTGTTCTTCGTCCAGCCGTCGCAGTGCGTCCCGAACAACTTCACTGGCGTTCGAGTACATACCTGACTTTACGCGGTCTTGGACCAACTCGTACATTTGTTTCGGCAGCGATACGTTCATCTGCATCTGAGCACCTCCAGAATAGCAATAACTGTATAAATATAGCGCGAATCTTTATATATTTCTACAGATTGTCAAGCGGAGAAGCGGAGAGGGCACGTTCACTTCCCACCACGAAGATCCTGGGTTGCACCATTACTCTGGCAGCAAACGCACTGTTTTCATCCAAACGACGCTGGAATTCGTGAAGGGAGTAGATGGTGGGGTTGACGGTCCGGCCAAGACGACGACTGACATCCTCCAAGGCCAAGAAGAGATCGCCGTACGTCAACGAGTCGCTGATGACCATCAGATCCACGTCGCTGCCGGCAGTGTCCAGCTCTTTCGCCACGGAACCGAAGACAAACGCCGCCTGTATCTGGTCTGACAGATCGAGAAGCGCTTCTTGGATCGGGACGGTCAAGCCGAACGTCTTGACCGCGATATTGCACAACTCCTCAAACAGCGGGGAGGACGGGTTGGCCTGGTAGTGCTTCTGGTTGCCGACGCGCGTTGCGGTGACCAACCCGGAAGCTTCCAGCTGCTTCAGCTCGCGTTGAACCGCTCCGTTCCCGCAACCGACCAAGCCGATCAGTTCGTTGGCGTAATAGCTGCGCCCGGGTTGGCCAAACAGATAGCCGAGAACGCGCTGGCGGACCTTGGAGAACAAGGCGTCGGCGAGCCCGGATGGCGCAACTGCTGATGCCATTATACTCATATTGGGTATGATAGTACCCATATTGGGGTTTTTCAAGGGGCCAGTTCTGGTTTTCTGGCGTGGAGGAATGGCGGATGTCACCATCGCTACAATATTGCATGTTCTGTAAGGCACGGGATTATCGCACGAAACACCGCGAGTTTCATTTTTGTCGCAAAATGGCGGGATTCTCGTACAATTTTGTGTCTTCGGCCGCCCTCGGGCGCTGGGGCTGATGGTGTATGCTTGTAATTGGTCGCGACTTACGTATCGTTCGGGCTGGACTGGCATGGTTCCTGATCCTACCCAATCCCATGTCGGGTCGGTCGTGTTCGATGCACCCCTTGCGAGGCGGGCGTCGGGTTGACCTGACCCGGACCACAGTGATGAATGAAAGACAGCCCGTCAGCGGAGATCTTCCCGGCGGGTGAGTCCTACGGAGCTCAGCATGAACAAGCCCGCGCAACGCGTTCGACAGCCCGGCCCCACCGGATTATACCATCCACGTCACGAACACGACGCCTGCGGCATCGGTGCGGTAGTGAATATTGCCGGCGCCCGCTCACACGCGATCGTGGAGCACGGCCGCCGGATTCTGGAGAATCTGATGCATCGCGGGGCGGCGGGGAGTGATGAGAACACCGGCGACGGCGCCGGCATCCTGATGCAGATCCCGCACGACTTTTTCAAGGAGGTCCTTGCCGAAGACTACGTCGCGTTGCCGGACCTGGGGCATTACGGGGTCGGCCTGTTGTTCTTCCCGCGGGATGAGGCGTTGAATACGAACTGTATGGGCCGCGTGGAAGACGCGCTGAAGCACCACGGCATGAGCATTCTGGGCTGGCGCGAGGTGCCGACCGACAACAGCTCCCTCGGTGAGCTGGCCAAGTCCGCCGAACCGATCGTCAAACAGGTCTTCTTTGACGCCGGCGGTTTCTCTGGAGACGAGCTTGAGCGCAAGCTTCTGCTCGCCCGCAAGCGCGCCGAAAAACAGGTTGCCGCCGCCTTTGGCGAGGACGCCGAGGATTTCTACATCTGCAGTCTGTCGGCCCACACGATCTGTTACAAGGGCATGTTCCTGGCGCCGCAGCTGTTCAACTACTACCCGGATTTGCAGGACGAACGCTGCACCTCGGCGCTGGCGATTGTGCACCAGCGCTACAGCACGAACACGTTCCCGAGCTGGAAGCTGGCCCAGCCGTTCCGGATGCTGGCACACAATGGCGAAATCAACACACTCAGCGGCAATGTCAACAAGATCGCGGCCCGCGAGCGTCTGATGGAATGCCCGGCGCTGGGTCGCGACCTGTCGGATCTGCGTCCGGTGCTGACGCCCGGCCAGAGTGATTCAGCGAGCTTCGACAATGTCCTCGAGTTACTGACGCGCGCCGGCCGTTCAGCGCCGCATGCGATGATGATGATGGTCCCGGAGGCGTTTGGTCCGGCCTATCACATCAGCACCGACAAGCGGGCGTTTTATGAGTACCACGCGGCGATCATGGAGCCGTGGGACGGACCGGCAGCGATGGTGTTCACCGACGGCCGGGTGGTCGGCGGCACGCTGGACCGCAACGGCCTGCGCCCCTGCCGGTACGTGGTAACGACCGACGGCCTGGTGGTGATGGCCAGCGAAGTCGGCGTGGTCGATTTCCCGCCGGAGCAGATTCAGAGCAAGGGCCGGCTGCAGCCCGGCAAGATGTTCCTGGTCGACACGAATGAGGGCCGGATCATCACGGACAACGAGATCAAGAGCCGGATCGCCCGGCAGAAGCCGTATCGGCGCTGGCTGGAACAGAACCGGATCGAGTTGCCGGGGTTGTTTACGCCGCTGCCCGAGCACAAGGTGGATCCGGCCGTCGTCGCGCACCGTTTACGGCTGTTCGGCTACACCCGCGAAGAGCTGAACATGCTTCTCCTGCCGATGGCCAGGGACGGCCAGGAGCCGGTCGGCTCGATGGGCAACGATGCGCCGCTGGCAGTGCTGTCCGAACGGCCGAAGCTGGTGTTCAACTACTTCAAGCAGATGTTTGCCCAGGTGACGAATCCGCCGATCGACCCGTATCGCGAGGGGCTGGTGATGTCGCTGATGGGCTTTGTCGGGAAGCAGCGCAACCTGCTGGAGGAGACCCCCGAGCACTGTCGTCAACTGAAGCTGCCCCATCCGATTCTCTCAAATGAAGACATGGAACGCCTGCGGACCTCACGCCTGAAGGACTACAAGGTCGTCACCGTTCCGGCGCTGTTCGACGCCACCGCCGACAATCCGGCGGCCGCCCTGCGGCAGGGCGTCGACCATCTGCTCGCCCGCCTCGAGCAGGAGATTGCCGGCGGCGCTTCGCTGGTGATCATTTCCGATCGCGAGGCCACGGAGGAGCTGGCGCCGATCCCGAGTCTGATCGCGGCCGGCGCCGCCCATCACGGTCTGCTGGCCAAGAACCTGCGGGCGGAAGCCGGTCTGGTGATCGAGAGCGGCGAACCGCGCGAAATCATGCATTTCGTTCTGCTTTGCGGGTTCGGTGTGAATGCGATCAACCCGTACCTGGCGCTGGACACCCTGGACGAGCTGCAGCGGCGCGGCGAGCTGCCGGTCGACATGCCGCGCCAGGACGTGATCGACAACTACGTGGTCGCGGTCAAGAAGGGGATCCTGAAGACCATGAGCAAGATGGGCATCAGCACGCTGCGCAGCTATCGCGGGGCGCAGTTGTTCGAAGCGATCGGATTGAACCGTGATGTGATCGACAGCTATTTCACCGGCGTGGCCAGCCGTATCGGCGGGGCCGACTTGACGGTAATTGCGGACGAAACGCTGAAGCGCCACCGGGCGGCGTTCGAACCGCTGCCGCCGGGCGCCCTGCCGTTAGACTTCGGCGGCGACTATCACTACCGCCACGACGGCGAGAAGCACGGCTGGGACCCGGAAACCCTCTCGCTGCTGCAGCATGCAGTGCGAACCGATGACTACAGCAAGTACGAAGAATTCGCGGCGCTGGTCAACGACCAGGCCCGCAGTCTGCTCACGCTGCGCGGTCTCTTCCGCTTCGTCCCGGGCGATCCGATCCCGTTGGACGACGTCGAGCCGGCCGCCGAAATCGTCAAGCGCTTCTGCACCGGCGCCATGTCGCACGGATCAATCAGCAAGGAGGTCCATGAATCGCTGGCGGCCGGAATGAATTCCATCGGCGCGATGAACAATACCGGTGAAGGCGGCGAAGACCCCGCGCGTTACGAAGAGCGCGAAGACGGGGTCGATCTCAACTCCGCCATCAAACAGGTGGCCAGCGCGCGCTTCGGCGTGACCATCAATTACCTGGCCCACGCGAAGGAGCTGCAGATCAAGATGGCCCAGGGCGCCAAGCCCGGCGAAGGCGGCCAGCTCCCCGGCTACAAGGTGACGGACGAAATCGCCGGCCTGCGGCACTCGACACCGGGCGTGACGTTGATCTCGCCGCCGCCGCATCACGATATCTACTCGATCGAGGACCTGGCCCAACTGATCTACGATCTCAAATGCAGCAACCCGGGCGTGAAGGTTTCGGTCAAACTCGTTTCCGAAGTCGGCGTCGGCACCATCGCCGCCGGTGTGGCCAAGGGCAACGCCGATGAAGTGTTGATCTCCGGCCATGACGGCGGGACCGGCGCCAGCCCGTTGTCGAGCATCAAGCATACCGGCGGCCCGTGGGAGCTCGGCCTGGCCGAAACCCAGCAGACACTGGTGCTCAACGGTCTGCGCGACCGCATCCGCGTCCAGACCGACGGCACGCTGAAGACCGGCCGTGACGTCGCCATTGCCGCGCTGCTGGGCGCCGAGCAGTTCGGGTTCGGCACCGCCGCCCTGGTGACGCAGGGCTGCATCATGATGCGCAAATGCCACAAAGGCACCTGTCCGGTCGGCGTCGCCACGCAGAACCCGGAGTTGCGCAAGAAATTCACCGGCAAGCCGGAGCATATCGCCAACTACATGCGGTTCGTCGCCGAGGATCTCCGCCGCATCATGGCGGCGCTGGGTTACCGCAACGTCGACGACATGGTCGGTCAGGTCCAACGGCTCGAGACCGACGACGCCATCGAATTCTGGAAGGGACGGAACATCGATCTGTCGGCCATCTTCCAGAAGCCGGATACGTCGCTGGGTCAGGAGATCCGCCGTGTCCGCGACCAGTCGAACTCATTGTCCACGCACCTGGACTGGGAGATCATCAAACAGCTCGGCGACGGCATCGATAACGGCGAACCGGTCCGCCTGGAGTTGCCGATCCGCAACGTCGATCGCACCATCGGGACAATTCTCAGCAACCACATCACCAAACGGCATGGCGCCGCCGGCCTGGCGGACGACAGTATCCGGCTGGACTTCAGCGGGTCGGCCGGCCAGAGCTTCGGCGCCTTCCTGGCCAAGGGCGTCACACTGACGTTGACCGGCGATGCCAACGACTATCTCGGCAAGGGTCTCTCCGGCGGCCGCATCATCGTCAAGACCCCGACCAACTCGCCGTTCATCCCGCATGAGAATATCATCGTCGGCAACACGTTGCTGTACGGCGCCACCAGCGGCGAGGTCTTCATCAACGGTCTGGCCGGCGAACGCTTCTGCGTCCGCAACAGCGGCGCGACAGCTGTGGTAGAGGGCGTCGGCGACCACGGCTGCGAGTACATGACGAACGGCCTGGTGGTTATCATCGGCCAGACCGGCAGGAACTTCGCCGCCGGCATGAGCGGCGGTGTCGCCTATGTCCTGGACGAACATCAGTTGTTCGACACCTGCTGCAATCTGGACATGGTCGACCTCGAGACCGTCTGGCAGACGGAAGACACCGATGTGCTCGGTGATCTATTGAAAAAGCACTACGAACTGACGGACAGCCAACGGGCCCGTTATATTCTCAGCAACTGGCGCAATATGATCGGGCGCTTCGTCAAAGTGATGCCGATCGACTACCGCGCTGCTCTCCAGCGCATCAAGGAACAGGAGATGCGCCAATCCGACATGACCCCCGCAACCGAGGAGGTATTCAGCTAATGGCGAAGCCTACCGGATTTCTGGAATACCGCCGTCAGGACGTGGCCTACCGCCCCGTTGCCGAACGGCTCAAGGACTATACCGAAATCACCGTCCCCCATACCGACGAGGACCTGGTGAAGCAGGCGGCGCGCTGCATGGACTGCGGCATCCCGTTCTGCCACGGTTCCGGCTGCCCCCTGCGCAACCGCATCCCGGAGTTCAACGACCTGGTCTACCAGGGCCGCTGGCGCGAAGCCTGCGACAACCTGCATTCGACCAACAACTTCCCTGAGTTCACCGGCCGCGTCTGCCCGGCGCCGTGCGAGGCATCGTGTACACTGAACATCAACGACGACCCGGTGCTGATCGAACACATCGAGTACCAGATCGTCGAACGCGGGTTCCGCGAAGGCTGGATCACGCCGCAGATCCCGACGGCGAAGACCGGCAAACGCGTTGCCGTTGTCGGCTCCGGTCCGGCCGGACTGGCGGCGGCCCAGCAGTTGGCGCGCATCGGCCATGAAGTGGTTGTCTTCGAGAAAAGCGATGCCGTCGGCGGCTTGCTGCGCTATGGCATCCCGGACTTCAAACTCGCCAAAAACATCATCGACCGCCGGCTCGACCAGATGCGCGCAGAAGGCGTCGAGTTCCAGACCGGCGTGGTTGTCGGTGAAGACATCTCCGGCCGCTACCTGCGCAAGATGTTCGACGTCGTCTGCCTGGCAATGGGCGCCGGCCAGCCGCGCGACCTGAATGTGCCCGGCCGCGATCTGGAAAACGTGCTGTTTGCAATGGACTTCCTGACGCAACAGAACCAGCGCGTGGCCGGTCGGCCGATTGCAGGCCCGAACAGTTACACGGCCAGAGACAAGATCGTCGTGGTCATCGGCGGCGGCGATACCGGCAGCGACTGTGTCGGCACGTCGAATCGTCAGGGCGCGAAGGAGGTCCACCAATTTGAGATCCTGCCGGAGCCGCCGGCAGGCGAGAACCCCGAGACGCCGTGGCCCTTGTGGCCGCGCATCCGCCGCGCCAGCAGCAGCCACCAGGAAGGCTGCCAGCGGCGCTGGAGCATCCGCACCAAGCAGTTGGTCGGTCACGGCGGGATCCGCGTCAAGGAGCTGCACGCAGGCAAAGTCGATTGGGTCAAGGACCGGCGCGGCAACTTCAAGATGCAGGATGTCGCCGGCACGGATTTCGTCATGAAGGTGGACCTGGTGCTGTTGGCGATGGGCTTCGTCCATGTCGTCCAGGGCGGCCTGATCGAGAGCCTGGGGCTCGAACTCGATCAACGCGGCAACGTCAAAGTCGGCCGTGACTTCACCACGAACGAAGCCGGCGTCTTCGCCTGCGGCGACGCCGCGGACGGCGCCTCCCTGGTCGTCCGCGCCATCGACAAAGGCCGACGCTGTGCGTTCCATATCAACCGGTATCTGCTGGCTTGACAAAGGATCTGAAGCCGGTCGCGGCGGGTCGCTCGGAGCAATGGCTTCACCACTTCTGCTGGAGCGCCGACCAGTCAACCTGCGGTTTGCCGTCGACCAGGCGGACGGGGAGTAGTTGACCGCCGCGGAGACGACAGGGCTGCGGCCGGATCGCACCTTCGGAGCGGAACCGTGCTTCACCCCAGCCCTGGTCCAGTCCGTAGGAGCCGTGCCACTTGCCGCCGTGGCCAAAGATGTCGGCTGTCTTGCGGTCGAGATCATGGCGGAATTCCGCCGTGAACCCGCAGGTTTCACCGGCTCTGTATGGTTCGCGGTCTTTGCAGATGGTCGACCAGGGTGCGAAGATCTCGTGGACATAGCCGTCCTTTTCTGAATTCACCCGGAACGCCATGCGCAAGCCGTGCTCGCCGTCCGGAATCCGCTCTCCCCGGCGCGGCCGCAAGGGGCCGTAATCCACTTCGTGGAGATCGCCGTCCGGCATGCGGCAGAGGGTGAAGTGGATCAGCCAATCCGTCCGCAGCCGAATCTGACACATATCGTCGCGATGCGAGTGGACGTCCGGCTCGTGCACATTCGGGGTCAGGTCATTATGGCGGAACAGGAAGTACATGCCTCGGTCGTCGTACATCACGTGGAACCAGGCTGAAGCCACATCACGCAGCGCGCTTGTATCCCAACACATGAAGATGCCGCCGCTGAGGTCCCAGTCTTCGCTGTCGCCGTCGATCGTCGCAGTTCCCGGCAGAACATCGATGTGCCGGTGTTCGGTTTCATAGCGACTGCGCGGCTTGCGTTCGGGCATCTGCAGCCAGCCGTCGTCGTACAACACCGGAACGCACTCGCGCGAGACCAGCGGGACCGGCTGGGGATCGGGCGGGTACTCCTTGATGAAGACAGCCCTGGCCCATTGCTCGGGATCATCAGGATTGAACCGGTCGGGAAGAACGGACATGAGATCCGTGAACTGCCATCGGGGGGAAAGCTTCACCTTGCAGGTAACCGGAAAGCCGGTTGCCGGCCGGCCGCCCAAGGCTGACCAGGGGATCCCGGCCTCAACCCTGTAACCGTTGCCGTCCCGGCGCAAGTCCGCCGCCGCGGCGGCGCCGGCGGGCACCGCGCCGTCCAGCAGCAGCCGGTTCGCCCCCAGTTCCAGGCGATGCATTTTGTCCGTCACCAGGGACAGCATGATCCCGTCCTGTGCCCGCGCCGGCGTCGGATCGCTGAGCAACGCCAGAAGGTACAGATTCTCCGCATCCGCCGCGGCGTGCAGCGAAAACGCGATCCCGCGGGGTGCACTGACATCGTCGCCGCCGACAACACCGGCCGTCAAGGTCCACTCATCCGACTTGCCGTCGATCACAATTCCGTCGGCCGGACCGACCGGGAGTTCGGCGTTGCAGGTGCGGTACAGCGACATCGGCGCATCCCAGTTGACGCGCAATTCATCGTTGACCATGCGAGTAAGAAAAACAAAGTCCGCTTCACCCTTGTCATCGCCGACCATCAACGGCAGCGGCCGGGTAATGTTCACCGGCCAGAGCCAACTGTGATGGAACCGGCCTTCGGGAAACTTATCTCTGGTGATGCGTCCAATTCTCAGTTGCGGCTCGAGCCTGGCGCCGAAGTCAAGTCGCACGCCCTGCCCAACCTGCGGCAGGTCCTTGCCGCGGAACGGCTGCTCGATGACGGCGGTCCAGGGGATGGATAACTCCACGTTGTAGCCGGCCTCGTCATCATGCTCCCAGCCGGCAACGCGGACGCCGTCCCGGCGGGCGTCTGCATTCGTGATTTTCCGGTCGTGATAAATCCGGCGCTGGACCATCCAGACGCCGTCTTTCCGCCAGATATTGAGGACCTGGCGACGGTTGGTATCGACCAGGAGCTGCAGGAACTCGCCGTCCCCGGGGCCGGTTTCGATGTCGCCGGAATTTCCCGTCGGCAGGTCCCGCACCCGGGCCAGGACATACAGCGTTTGCGCGTCGTACATCAAGTGGAGCCAGACGCTGCGCGTACCCCGGTGTTCAACGTAATTATCCGTGAAGAACTGGCCGCGGCACAGGTTCCAGTCATCGGCATTGCCGTCAATGGTCAACGGCCGGGGCGCCGGCAGGATCTGCCACTCCGCCCCGGGCAGCGGGACGATCTTCCGGGCGTTAAGCCCAGTCTCATCCGGCGGCCGCGTCGCGATGGCCGCATCGGTTTGCGGCCGGATGCCGGAAATGCCGCAGACATCCAGGAGATAGGCAACCTGGGAACTGCCGAAACTGAACAGCAGCAACCCGAAGCCGAACGCCAATACAGCCAGGCGGAACCGGCGCCATGTTCGGGTATCGTGCTTGAGCAACGACTGCACGGATTGCAGCTCTCCACTCACCGGCGACTCTCCTTGGTTTCATATGAATATACCTGGCGCGAGAACCAACGTCCATCGGCGCACTTACATTCGGGCGGCGCAGGCTGCCGGCATCGCGTCCGGGCGAGGTCGCGGCGGTTCGCCGCGACCTACTCGGAGAAGCGCAGGCCCGACGCCGAAAGCTGCACGTCCAGAACGGGAGGGCGGTGCGGTTGCGTGGCCCGGCCGACGCCGATGACGCAGTCACCCAGGCCGGCGCCCGAGATCTTGGCGCCGTGAATGCCGGGGTCGGCCAGGAGGTCCTGCACGATGGCGTCGAGTGCATCGTTGGAGACGCCGAGCCGGGCCATCAACTCCTGGTGGGTGTTAAACACATTCCCGAGTGTCGGCCAGTCCCTGTTGTTGACGGCAGTAAACGCGCGTTCTGAGCAGGCCGCCATCGCGTCGAACACCTGATCAACCGTATCCGGGTCTTCTCGGCGCTTGGCTTCGACCAGGGCGATAACGTCGGCGGTCTTCATCTTGCTGCCGGAGTAAACGACTGCTATCGGCGGGATGCCGTCAAGGGGCGTAATCTCGAGCGGGTCCGTGCGGTAGGCGACTGCACCACCATAGACTGCTGCCGCCAGGTCGGCGCCGGAGGCCGAACCCTGGATGGCGCGGACGACCGCCAGGGATTCCGTGAAAACATGGTCGAAAAATGCGCCGGCTCCGGGTCGCGGCGTGGCAGCCCCTCCCACATTATGTCGGTCGAGGGCGGCGACGGTGGCGACGGTGACGGCGGAGGACGAGCCGAGGCCGACGTCGTCGCGGAAGTCGGAGATGATGTTCAGATCGAAGCCGGCGGCCGGTTCAGCTCGGCGGATGGCTTCGAGGATGAACTGGAACGGTTTCTCGGCCTTGACGGTGTCGAGAGCGCCCTGCCAATTGCCAAGGTCTGAGCTGATGGTGACCTGGTTGTCGGTGCGCGGGGAGAGCTCGACGGTGAACCGTTGATCGACGGCGCCGACGAGGGCGAGGCGGCCGTGGAGCACGGCGTGTTCGCCGGTGAGCATAAGTTTGCCGGGGGCGCTGGCGCGAATCATGGGGCCACCTTTTGGGTATGGCGGCTACGCCGCTCAGGAGTTGGGGCTTTGCCCCAAACCCCACCAGGAGGCGAGCCGCCCCCTGGACCCGGCAATGCTGCGTGCTGCGCACGAGTTGGGGAGTGTGCTACGCACGAGTTGGGGAGTGCGCTTCGCGTGAAGGTGTGTGCTGCGCACATGCTCATCGGAGTCCCCCTGAGTCGGGCTCGCACGCAAACGCCTTCACATCGTACTCCGCACACAACCTGTCCAGATCCATGCCGCCCAGGACCATCACGATGCCGCCGTTGTCGCCGCGTATGGCGCCGGCACCACAGACCTTTGCAGCGCCGCCCAGCATCTCGATGTCGGCGATCAACTCCTGCACGCGCTGCGGCACCACGCCAAGGCGGCAGAGCAAACCGTGGTTCTCGCGGATGAACGGCAAGACGTCGCGGCTGTCGGCCTCGTCGATCGCATTCGTGATCCGTTCGAACTCGTCCCAGATCGCGCTCTCGCCGAAGTCCTCTTTCACTTTCACGACGCACTCGCCAGTCGTGCACTCGGGTGTGCCGGTATGGATCAGTGCGAACCGAATGCCCAGCGGCGGCCGCGGTTTGGGCGGACTGTCTTTGATGTAGCGGACCACGCCGCCATTGAGGCAGACATAGCTGTCGACGCCGCTGGGGTGGCCGTGCATACAGCGCTCACAAGTCAGGCTCAGTTCGAACATGTCCGGGTCGGTACCCGCCCAGAGCGCGGCAGCTTTGCCGGCCGCCAG
This sequence comes from uncultured Lentisphaerales bacterium, assembly GCA_964384625.1. Taxonomy (GTDB): domain Bacteria; phylum Verrucomicrobiota; class Lentisphaeria; order JABSQK01; family JABSQK01; genus CAYLNH01. Next base: position 24,627 of record CAYLNH010000015.1, on the reverse strand, counting down.
ACCGACACTGGCGGACGAGCCCATGCCGCAGCCGATCGGGATGTTGATCGTCATCGACAGCTCGCACGGAAGGAGGTCCTTGATCTTGTCGGCGGCGCCCAGCGCGAAAGACAAGGGAATGACGTCGACGGAGTTCGGCAGGACCTCCTTGATGTCACGGCGACCTTCCAGGAAGTCCCGGTAGGCGGCGAGCCGGGAGTCACGGAGTTCGATGAGTTCCGCACGGGTGAAGGTGTAATCCGCATTCAGGTCCGGCAGGGAGAAATGTACATCGGCATCAGCCGGCGTCACGTCGGCCACGGCATAGCGGTCAACGGCCATCGCCAAAGCGGGCTTGCCGTATACGACGGCGTGCTCGCCGGAGATGATCAGTTTGCCGGGGGTCTGTACTGTGATCGCCATCGTGGGCGTACAATCGGGCGTCGAGGCGCTCCGTGCAAGTATTGCCGGGCAACGGAAGCAGGCGCCAAATTCGCCGGGGGCGTGCGGCAGAAAGAGCAAGGGCGCCCAAATGGGCGCCCTTGGGAGATCGTGTTCGCGCTGCGTACTTCAGGACAAGCGGCGGCCCCCCTCGAACCCCGCGTTTTGCGCCTCGCGCTATTTCTTTACATGGATGCCGTCGAGGACGCCGCCGGCGATGAGGGTCTTGTCCCTGGTTTCGACCAGGCAGCGGATGGGGAGCGGGCTGTCGATCGAGCGTTGCCAGGTTTTGCCGTCGTAGCAGCTGAGGCCGCCGGATGCCTGGGTGCTGACCCAGACCTTGCCGTCGCTGGTGGTGGCCAGCATGTTGACGGGGCCTTCGTCTTTCAGGTGGTTCTTCCAGGTTTTGCCGTCGTAGCTCCAGGCGCCGTTTTCATTGGTGGCGACCCAGATATTGCCGTTTGTATCTTCGTCGACGGCAAATTTGAGGGCGCGTTCCTTCTTGATGTGCCAGTCCCATTCATCGCCATCTTTGACCATGACGCCGGGGCCCCAGAGCCCGCACCAGATACGTTTCCTGCTGTCTTCAAACATGGTGCTGACCTGTTTGGCTTTCAGGTGGACCTTGGCGTCTGCAGCTTTCTTGCCGGCTTTGATTTCGAGTACGCCGTTGCCGTCGATGGTAATCCAGACGGCACCGGTGGAGTCCTGGAACATGCTGGTGATGCGTTTGTCTTTAAGGGCTTCGACTTCTTTGGCTTCTTTGCCGTCATATTCGAAGATCTTGTTTATCTCGCTGCGGCCGTGTTTGGCGAGGACCCAGTACTTGCCCTTGCCGCGCGGGCAGATGGGGACCACGCGATGGCCGCCGAGGACGGGCTTCCGGGGTTTGCCGCCCACGACTTGCACGAGGCCGTTACTGGTGCCGACCAGGTACGTGTCGGCATCGACCCTGACGATATCATAGGCTTCCCCGCCTTTTTTGAAGGCAGTGAGTTTGCCCTTTTCGTAGAGGCTGAGGCCCTTCATGGTTCCGATCCAGACTTTGTTGCCTTCTCCGACTTCGATGAACTGGATTTCGTTGCCAAGCAGACCCGGGTTCTTGTCGGCGGTGATGGTGGTCCATTTATCGCCGGCAACGGCGACAATCACACAGGTGCTCAGGATCAGAGCGAGAATGTGTTTCATATCGTGAGTTCCCTTCACTCGTTCGCCCCCTACGGGGACGTAGTTGGTATGACTTTATACCCCGGGTTCCCTCCGGTCATCCGGGGCTGCCCATGTTTGCCCCCTTCGGGGTGCGGGGATTTCGCATTCGCATAACTCCACAGGCATCCCGCCGGATGACGGGATGATGTGCATCGCATTGTCGACGTCGTCAAAACAGCTTTCGCTGGCGTTGATACATCGGCAGGTATTGTTTTTCGAGGGACAGGATCAGGATCGCCATCGCGGTGGAATAGGCGGTGCCGGCCTGGCGGCTTTCTTCTTTGTTTGCCTGCGGGAAGGGCCAGTGACCGTCGCCGGCCTGGTTAGCGACCAGTTCGGTCTTCATGCCGGCGGCATACTTGTTCCAGACGGCGCCGCCGGTCTGGAACATGCCCTGGGTGATGTAGAACGAGACGAAGAAGAAATAGCCGTTGTACTGGGAACCGTTCCAGTCCGGCGCCTTCTCCGTCAGGAACGCCAGGGAGTTCTGCATCTTGCGGTCCGATTCCGCTTCGAAGATGCTCTTGATAAAGACGGCGACGCCGGTGGCGGCACGCTCGGCTTCGTTGCTGGTGCCCGGGCGGTAGAGGAACCCGCGGATCTCGCGTTCATCAATAATCTTGCCTTTGTCGCGAATCACTTCGCGTTTCTCGTGGTAGGCGCGGTTGACGTATTTCATCCCGGCATCGACGGATTTCTCGTCGATCGGGAAGCCGCACTGTCTGGCGGCGTGCAGGACAAGCAGCATCCAGGAGGTGACTGAGAGATCGCTGACGTCGGCATCCGGGGCATATCGCCAGCCGCCGCGGGCGACGGCAGGCTTGCGCACGGCCTGGGCGCGGGCAATCAATTTAAGACTGCGGCGGCACCATTCGGCCAGTTCCTTCTCCTTCTCGGGTTGTCGGGTTGTACCGAGATAGGACAAGCCGAACAGGGTGGCAATGGCGTGTACATACATCTGCTGTTCCTTGGCGCCGAGATAGCCGTCGGAGGTCATGGTCTGTTGGACGTAATTCATGGCGCGGTCAATCACCCGGCCGTATTCGCCCTCGCCGGGGCGATGGCCGTTGGCGAGGAAAGCGAGGCCGGCCAGGCCGGCGACGGCCGAGTGATAGCGCGACGCTTCCCAGGTGCCGGCGAGGCTGCCTTCGGTGATCTGGTTCTCGGCCAGCCACTTCAGGCCGCCGTCGATCGCGGCCTGGACGCGATGCGTATCGGGTCCTTTGGCATCGGGCGCGGCGGCGGCTGGGAAGATCAGGGCCGGCAGCAGGGCCGCCACTATGATCAAGATGCATTTCGATTTCATTCCGATTCCTTTTATCCTAAAGCTGCAGGAGGTCGCCGGCGATGTTGTGGTATTCCTTCTGGGCGTCCTTGTAATTCTGCAGACTGTGGATGGATTCCTTGGCTTTTTCGTTTTCCGCTTCCAGCCATTTTTTGAGCGACACCGTGCCGGTCCCGCCGCCGCCGCCGCCGCCCTGATCGATGCGGATGCCGTTGATGTCGGAGCGGGTCAGGCGTTGTTCCCACATGGCCCAGGCCAGACCGTTTTCGGCGGTGCCCGGCGGGATGGTCGATTCGAGGCCGGCAAGGATGGCGAGGATCTGCCGGCGGCGTGCGTGGCGGACCTGCTGCAGCATGCGTTCTTCGGCCGTGTCCAGATCGCGTTTGGCCGGGTCGATGAGCGGCGGGCCGCCTTTGAAGCCCTTGACCTGCTCCTCGAGATCGGCCAGGTCCTGGACGTCACTGCGGGAGCGGTCCAAGCGGCGGATCACGGTGTTGAGGTCAAAGCGGATTTTGCTGATGCGGGCCGCATCGGCATCCGCCGATGCCCGCAGTTGTGAAAGCCTGGTGAGCGTGGTCCCCAGAGCGAGCACCAGCCGGTCCTGGATATCGCCTTCACCGGCGCGCTGAACAATCTGCTGGAATCGGTTCAGGCCGGCTTCGGCTTGTTCGAGGATGCTGTTGTAGCGATTGCGGTCCGCGTCTTCGGCGGCGAGGACGGTTTCGGCCTGCTGCAGCTTGGCGTAAGCCGTTTCGAGGAAGCCGCGATTGGCGTAGAGATAGACGAGGGCGATGTTGGGGAAGGTCTCGATAAATTCGACTGCCTTGGCCTTCGGGTCGGCGCCGTCGATTACGGCGCGGAACGCCTGGGCGTAACGATGGATCCGTTTCAGGTCGGCGATGGCGGCGAAGGTCCGTTTGCGTTTGGGTTCTTCCCGGGTGCCTTCGAAGCCTTCACGAAGACCATTGAGTTGGGCGGCCGCCAGGAGGTAGGTATTGAGGAATTGCTCAAGATCGGTTTTGAACGCCTCGACGGTGGAGACCTCGACGGAGCCGTCCGCCTTGATATGGCGGGCGTCGCGGAACTGGATCATGAAGCGGCTGCGAATGCGTTCGCGTTGGTTGCGCATGTTGAGCAGCAGCACGTCCAGTTTCTCGCGCTCCGCCGGCGGCAGCCTGGGGTCCTGCAATTCGAGCATCAGACGGACACAGAGGTCGTCCAGCGGCCGGAGATGCTCGAGCGCCGGCGGGATGACTTCGGCCGCGAGCTCCTGCATTGCGTCGGGCTCGGTCTCTTCCGCCTGCAGGAGTTCGCGCATTCTCCTGCCGTGTTCCTGCATGGTTTTCCGGCGCGCCGTGAGGACCTCGGCAACCGGCTGGAAGATATATCGCTGCCGGGCGGCGGCGATCAGGGCCGCCTTGGTCTGGTCCACCTGCTGCGTGCTCCACCACTGCCGGCGTTCGGTCCGGAATGCGGCCGGATCGAAATCCGGATTGACCCTCGGGTTCAGACTTTTGATCCGGGCGACGTAGGCGCCGGTTGACGCCTGGCGGGCGTGCGCGTCCTCAAGCATGATCAGATTGGCGGCGAGGACCTGCTCGACCACCGCGAGTCCGGGGAGGGCGAGCACGCTGGCGGCCTGGTAGTCATCAGCCAGCCGGCGATTCATGGCGCGGGCGGCCGCGATCCGGGTGCGGACGGCTTTATCCGGCGCGATCAGAGCGCGGGCTTTGGCGGCGTCGTAGTCCCGACGCAGCATGGTGCTGAGGGCGAAATTGCGGAACAGGGGCCAGAAATCGGCGAACGGATTCCATTGCATCAGGCGCATGTCGGCGTCAATCCAGTCGGCAGCGCGCCGGCGGCGGCCGGCGGCGGCGACCTTGGGATCGGCAAGCAGCATGAGGATCTGATCGTACTGCCGCTGTAGTTCGCGCCGGGCCTGCGCTTCTTTCGCCGCCAGCGGCACGAGTTTCGGCTGGAAGTCCTTGAGCATGGTGTTGATCTGATCGATCACCTCTTCGGCCGACCGGCTGCGGGATCCGAGGGAGCCGCGCCTGCGTTTCATCATGTAGCCGCGGGTGTTCATCTCGGCCAGTTGATCCTGGATCACTTTGAGGTCGAGCAGTTCGGTCTCGCGGGACATGATACTCAGTTCCTCGCCGAGGTCCTCGAGTGATTTCAGGTAGAGTGTGGCGCGCTTGATTAAAGAGGTCTTCTGGTCCCTGGTGGCTTTCTCCGCGGTCATCTTCTTGATCTTCGCGATGATATTGACCGCCTCGTAGCGCAAACCGTAGTAGCGCCAGATCATGTTTTTCAGCCGGCGGTAGCGGATGAGGTCGGGCAGGATGCTGTCGGCGAGGGTCTTGAGCAGCCGGGCGCGATAGGCATAGGGATGATCGGCAGCCGGATCGAAATTGCGGCCGGCGGCGTACAGCACGGCGTAGATCTGCCGCAGATCGCGTTTGTGCACCGGATCGTCGGTGAAATGCAGTTCCGTCTCGATGAACTGCAGAATCGACCGGATCGAGTCGCCGTTGGTTTTGACGTCGACATTGTCGGCCAGCCCGCTGATCTTCCGGGCGAGATTGGCTGCGAGCGCCATGGTATCGCCGGTTCCCTTTTTGGGGGCGGGCGCGGCGGCGGTGAGGGCAAGCGCCTGTTGGATGAACCGCAGACGGGCCAGACGCCGACGTTCGTTTTCGCCGCGGGTAAAGGCCACGATGTCGATGGTGAGCTGGCGCGATTCGCCATAGTTGCCGGCGCTGTCTTTGGCCCGCAGATGAACATGGACGACATCACCGGGGCTGACGCTGAGCTTCTCCATATCGAAGACCGCGGTCATGGCGGCTTTGGTCTTGGCGCCTTCCGGGAGGGACACGGGGATTTCCTGAGCGGCGGCGGCAGCGTTGGGATCGGGGTTGACAAGGTAGACGATCACCAGTTCTTCGAGGCCGAGGTCGTCCTCGAGTTCGACGGCCAGCGGCACGATTTCAGCCGGCACCAGGCGCAGGTCGTTGCCGGCGGGTTCAACGAGACGGACACTGGGACGGGCGTCGTTGTAGATGCCGATGTTGATCCGGCTGCGTTCGACGTTGCGGAAGCCCTCCTGGTTTTCGACGATCACTTCGAAGGCCGTCTTTCTGGTGAGATCGAACTGATGCGTAAAGCGGCCGGATTCCTCGTCACGTTCGGGATCGACGGGTTCGCGTTGGCGAGCGAAGTAGATCCGCCGTTTGGGCACATCCTGATCCGTGGCAAACGAGACGGTGATCCTGGAGCCTTTCAGGAAGCGCAGCGGCTTGCTGAAATCGGTGATTTCGCGGACGGGCAGGCCAACGTATTCCGGTTGGGTCACCACGAGCTTGAGATCCAGGACGCGCGGCTGCGGGATGACGCGGACCGTGTGTACCCGGGTTTCGGCATCGCCGCAGCGCACCTTGAAACTGAGGGTCTTCTGGACGTTGCCGCGGGAGTAAAGGAACAGGCGCCGGTCAACCCGGCTCATGAGTTCGGGTTCGAGTTGCGTCAGATCCAGTGTCGTGTGGGCGCCGTCCCGGAAGCCGATCAGACATTGGTTGGCGGGCATGCCGAGGCGTTTGAGCATCCATTTGGCCCAACCGGGAACGTCCTGAGCCAGTTCGGCCTGCACCACAACTTCTTCGCCCTTGCCGATCATCTCCTGCTGATTGATGATCCGCAGTTTGACGAAGCTCGGTTTGGCCAGGTTGGCGCGCGGCTGGTAGAAGCGCTGCAGCATCAGCGGGAATTCATAGCCGGCAGGCAGAAACAGGCCGCCGATGAGGGCCGCAAGCAGGATGGCCCCGCCGCAAACCCAGCGCAGCCGGCGGTCGCGCACGAGCTTGCCGCCGCGGATCTCGCGGGACATGGCCACCGTGGCCTCCTGCAGGTCGCGCTGCAGCTGCCTGCAGATCTCGTCCTGCGGCTCGCCGCCGTGCCGGAGAACATCGTGAAGCGTGACCAGTCGTTCGTGGCCGGCGTTCGGCAAACGCTCCTGGACCTCATAGGCGATCTGCTCCACCGACGGCCGCCGCCACCAATGAACCGCCAGACTGACCAGCGCGAAACCAGCGGCCAGAGCGTGGACGAGGCGCCCGAGATGCACCCGGGTCTCCAGGTCCAGAAACCAGAACCGGTCAACGTGCACGGCGACCAGCAGCAGCAGGCCGTAGACGATGCCGGTGGACAGAACGACCCGCAGCACCCGCAGGATCTGCTGGCGTCGATGGTAGGCCCGAAGCGGGCCGGCAACTTCCCGGGGCAGATGGTTCAGGTGAAAACTCATACCAATCCTACGAACTTGCGCCAGACCCATTCCACGGTCAGCATGGTGATAATCAGAATGAAGATGACGGAGAAATCCCAGAGCCGCCAGATACGTTCTTTGCGCTCCACGCGTTCGCGCGGCTTGAGGGTCAGGAAGAAGCGGTCGGCGTCAATCGCTTCCCGCAGTTCGCCGCCTGTATCGGCGGCAAGCTGACGCAGCAGCTGCTGGTTGCGGGAGAGCTGCTTGAGCTCTTCGTCGTGGCGGATGATGATATTGGACGTCGTTGCCAGCTTGGGCGAGCCCTTGACGCGGAAGACCAGATCGCGCGCCGGCAGGTTTTCAAAGACAAAGCGGTCGAGCCCTTTGCCGTGGCCGGTTTCCGCTTCGGCAGCGGCAACGACTTCATCGCCGTCCAAGGCTTCGAGGGTCTGTCCCAGACCGCTGCGGGCCCAGATCTGGAAAGGCGCCGTCACCTCGCCGGAGCGCAGAATTGCGCTCAAGGTGAATTCTTCAGATTCGGCTTTGCCGGCCTGCACCGCCCAGCTCACCAGATTGATATAAAGCCAGGTGTGGCTCTCGAGCATGATGGGGTTCAGCACGCGCCAGAGTTCCTCGGTGTCGATCAACATGGTTTTGCCCTTGCCGACAAAGCGGGTGGACAAGACGGGCCGGCCGTTGCCGTCGAGGACGAGGGCGACGGCTTGCGGCCGCAGCCGGTCTTCCGGGGCGGCGACCGGATTGATATTCGCCGAACCGGCGGCCATCCGGCTGGTCATCGGGTGGATCTGCCCGGCAGCCGTAAATACCAGATCCTCGATGTCGTTGAGGGTGATCGGTTGGCGGTCCCCGGCGGTCGCCGGCAGCAGTTCGCCGGCGGCTGCCGGCAGCCGCCGGCCGTTGCCGATGCAGCACAAGGTCCGGCCCTTTTCGGTAACCAGTGTTTTCAGGTCCTCCTGCTCCTGCGCGGTAAGGAGGTCCTGCGGCAGGTCGCCGAGGATAACCAGGTCGTACATCTCGAGCGCCGCCAGATTCTCGGGCCAGCTGCCGCGTTCGATGCCGCGCTGCAGTTGGGCGTTGTCCTGGGCGACAACGATGATCGGGTTCAGTTCCACGTAGCTCAGCCGCCGCAGAATGTTCAATACGAAACGGCTCTCCCAGCGGGGCTTCCAGTCGACGAAGAGAACCTTGATCTTCTCTTCCCGGACTTCCATGGCGAAGTCGGCGGTATTGTTCTTCAGCGGGAAGGCCTCGCCCGGGACGCTGGCAAGTTTTACCTGATAACGGAACATGCCGAGGTCAGCCGGTTTGAAGGCAAGGTCCACCCGGGTTTTCGGGGTGCCGACGGCAACGATCTCTTTCTTGGCGACGGGCTTGCCCTGTTTCAGGATCTGCAGGCGGATCTTCTCGCCCTCCGCCACAGCGGTTTTCAGGCGGGCACGGATCGTGACGTCCCGGCCTTTGACGGCGAACGGCGGCGCCACGACGTCGAGCACGGCGAGGTCCTTGGGCTCGGTGCGGGCGCCGGCGGCGGCGGCGTAGATCGGCGTACGTTTGCGGGAGAACGCCTGGGTGGTGGCGCCGGCCGGTACGTCGCTGAGGTCGCGACCGTCACTGAGCAGGACCACCGCCGTCAGCGGGAAGTCGTGGTCTTCCTTGATCAGAGCCTGCAGTCGCGGCAGGATTTCAGTGTTGCCCGGCACGGGCTTCAGGCCATCCAGATTTTCGAGTTCTCCACCGGTCATCAAGCTTAGAAACTGCAGGTGCTGATCGCCGGCGAACCGTTCGAACTCGGGCCGGTCCTGCAGCAGCATGCGGCTGATCAGTTCCAGCCGCGGCCGGTTCCGGGACCGGGCCACAGCATCTTTCAGCGCGGCCGTATTGTTTTTCAGGGCGTCATTGTCGGTTTCCGCCTGCATTTCCCGCAGCCGGTCAATCAGTTCGTTCAGCTTTTCGACGTAGAGATCATAGGCTTTCTCGCCGGGATCCTTGCTGCCGCTGATGAAGGGCTGGAGCTTGGCTTTCAGTTCGCGGGCGTGTTCACCGAGCGCCGCGAAGTCCTGCTTGAACGCCTGGTAGCGCATGGTATATGCCGTGCCGCGACGGCGAATGAGAAAGGCCTGCCGCTGGAGACGCTCGGCTTCGTCGCGGTAGCTTTTGACCAGGTCCGGGTTGCCGGCGGTTTTCTTTTCTTCGGCGTCGGCTTCCTTATTCTTGTCAACGGCTTTTTCGTCCAGGGCGTCGGCCTCGGTGATGATGCCGCGGCCGATCGCCAGATGGTTGGTCCAGAACGCCGGCGCGTCCTTCAACACTTTCGTGAATTCGTCCAGATGCTGGAAGCATGTTTCCTGCATCTGATCCCGCTGTTCCCAGAACGCGTCGGAATCCCGTTGGACATCGGCGGAAAACTTCTGGAACCCGCGGATCTCGGTCTCGATGGCGGCCAGATGTTCCGCCAGTCGATGGTACGTGGCGCCGGTCTCAATGAGTGTCTGATCCTCATCGCGCGCAATCCGCAGCGCCAGGGCGCTGTCCATCCGAGTGTCCCGCGCGGTCATACTCTCAGAATCATCAACCAGGAAGATGACGCGGCCGGCATAGGTCAACGTGCGCCGCCGGACCAGGTTTGGCCGGAAGGCGAGGATCGCCAGCAGCGACAGCAGTACAACGCGGATCGCCGTCAGCCCGATGATCGAATGCCGGGGGACACCTTTGTACTGATTCCGATACAACCACAGAGCGCCGGCAATGAGCAACGGCAACAACAGCAGCAACCACCAGGCCGACAGCGGCGCGGTGAACTGCAGATCAAAATCGGTTGCGATGTCCGGTCTCAATGTTATATCCTGTTAGACAAATCGGCGCTGCAGCAACATTTCCCCGAGAAGCCCGAGGACCATCACCAGGATCAACCAGGGATGCCATTCGTTGCCGGCCTGCGTCTGATTCAGCTGTTCTTGCAGTTCGTCCCAACCGGTAACCCGGACAAAACCGTATTCTTCGGTCAGGCGTTCGTCATCGGCTTTGCCCATGGCGGTGAGATCCGAGTCCACCCGCGGACCCTGGATGCCGTACCAGACCCACGAGGTCTCGGACCCGCGGACTACCAGCATGCTGGCCAGCCCCGTAGCCGGAGAGCCGCCGGGCACGGTGACCACCGGCGCCGGCTGGATCGTCGTCGATTCGCCGTTGGGCATGTCGAATTTCACTGCCCGCGTGCCTTCGTGGTTCGGCAACCGCAAACACACGGAGCTGTTTTTCAAAACGGTTCGGCGACAGATATTGCCGCCGGCGGCATGGGCGATCGTGCGGAAGGCAAACGGCAGGAAAAACTCGCGGACAATCAGATTATTGTAGCTGCCGTTGAACGCGCCCGACATCAAAACCACGCTGCCGGGTTCATAGCGCTTCTCCAGCAAGAACGGTTGCCGGTTGGTGAATCGCGCCAGGACCTCCACGCCGACCCCGGGTTCGCCAAAGTCATACCAGCGATAGAACTTGCTGCGTGACAGATCGCCGTCGGCAGCGCCGGTGAAACCGGCCAGGCCGCCGGCCTCAAAATCGCGGGACAGACTCTGGTAAACCGGTCCGTCCAGCTTTTCGCTGTGCAGCCGCCCGAGAGCGGCAGGCAGCAATCCAGCCCGGCCCAGATGCTCATTCCAGTCGGCGGCGACAATATTCGGGTCCGCCATCAGAAGCAGCGAACCGCCGGCCCGGACATGGGTCTGGAGGGCCTCGGCCAAGGCGCGCGTGACTTTGCGGGCGCCGTCAATGAGGACCAGGCTGTAACCGGCAAGATCCGGGACGTCCGGCTTGGCGTAACGCTCAAACTGCGGCGCACCCCAGACAAAAATCTGTTCTTCGGCGGCGTCCAGAATCTCCGGCAGCCGGCCGACGGTTCGCAGGTATTCCCAGGAGGAAGCGAATTTCTCGTTCACTTCCGGGTCTTCCAGATACAATACCTTCACGGTTTCCACGACCTCGACGCCGGCGTACGCCGAATTGTCGAACTTCAGCACGTCCTGCGGAATGCGGGCGGCGATGTGATGGCTGCCGGGTTTGTCGATGCTGACGTCCAATTCGAGCGTGGTCTCCTGGCCGGCCAGCAGCGAGACGGTTTCGCGGGCATAGAACGTATTGTCCACCAACAACTCCACGTCCGCTCCTTTAACGGCTTGCGGACTGAAATTCCGCAGTGTGACGGATACGTGATTGGGATGTCCCTGGAGGATGTATTCATTCGCGACGCGAACCCGGGTGACAGCCAGGTTGGCGCGGTTCTCCAGCTCCGGACAGATCCAGTACACGGTTGTTTCCTGAGGCAGAACCAGACCCTCAATGCCTTCCCAGCTGGTCGCCTGGTCGTCGGCCAGCACATAGACTTCAATGTTGCCGTCCGGAAACTTGCCGGCAAGCTGCTGGAAGCCGCGCAGCATGGAGGCCGCGGTCTCCCGCGGTTTGAGAGTTTTGAGCCGCTCCACTGCGGCTTCCGGGGTATTCAGGGTCTCGCCGTCGACCACCCATTCGGCGTTTTCCCCGACGACCAGCACAGACCAGGTCTGCCCACGCCCCCAGCCTCCGACGAGGTTCTTTGCCGCTTCAAGCGCCCTCTCCCAGCGCGTCCGGTCGGCATCGCCCGCCAGCATCGAGTACGAGCCGTCGACCACCAGGATCCGGTGTTTGCCGTCGGCCGGGCCGCTGCGGCTGATGCCGGACGTCGGGCGGGCAAACAGCAGAACCAGGATCAGGCAGGCGATGACCCGCAATGCAATCAGCAGAAGCTGGTCCCAATACAGTTGCTTGCGCAGTTTGTCCAGGGCCCGCTGCAGGACGTAGTTCGCCCCCCACTGTACCCGCAGCGAACGGAAGCGCATGAGGTAGTAGATGATGATCGGGATCGCCCCGATCGGCAGCGCCCAGAGATAAATTGGATTGATGAAATCAGGCATTCAGTTCAGTGATCGGTGGTCAGTGATCGGTAATCAGTGGTCGGCAATCGGTTCCGTGTTCCGTGTTTCGTGTCTCGTGTTCCGTGTCTCGTGTTCCGTGTTCCGTGTCTCGTGTTCCGTGTTCCGTCCCGCATCGCGGGATCACTGCCCTCCCATATTGCGGCGGGCGAGGTATTCGCTGAGGATGGTCTCGGTGGGTTCGGTGGTTTTGAAACTGACGTAATGCGCGTTGTATTTGCGGGCCCAGCTGCGCCATTCCTGCAGCAGCGCCTGGTATTCCTCCCGGTAGATGCGCTTCAACGGCACGGTATCGATCCGGTGGTGGTTGATCCCTTCGAGATCGCGGAATTCAACCCAGCGATTGAACGGGAATTCCTCTTCATCGGGGTCGCGCATCTGAAAAACCAGGATTTCCTGGCCCTGGGCGGCCAGCCGGCCGAGTTCGCGCTGAACCGGCTCCGGCTCGAACATCAGATCCGAAATCAGGATCACCATGCCCCGGCGTTCGCCGCGATCCAGGAGGGCCTTGAGACACGGCTGCAGGGCATCGGTTGAAGCCGGCAGACGGGTCGCCAGAATCTCCAGCATGCGGACCAGTTGCGCGTTGGATGAACTGGCGGGAGTCCAGAAGGTCTCGTCGCCGGCCGACATCACCAGGCCGACGGCATCCCGTTGGTTCAAGGTGAGATAGCCGAGGCTGGCAGCTACTCGCGCCGCCTGCAGATACTTGCTGGGGGCATTTTCCGACTGCCGCAGCATGGAACCGCTGCGGTCCATGACGAGCCGCACGGCCATGGCCGTATCTTCGCGGTAGCGTTTGACGAAATACTTGTCGTGCCGGGCCGAGACTTTCCAGTCGATATGCTTCAGGGGATCGCCGGGGAAGTACATCTTGTGGTGGTCAAAATCCGTGCTGACGCCGATTCGCCGGCTGCGGTGGATACCGTGCAGCAGTCCCTGCACGACGGTGCGCGCATGCGCCTCGAAATGGCGCAGGGCCTCCTTGGCTTCCGGGGAAAGGATTTCGTCCAGAGTGTACTTATTCGGCGGCATGAGCGTCTCCGTTACTCAAATTCTGCAAACGTCAAGCCGTCGCGGCGGCACTTGGAGTCGGGACCTCCTCGAGCAGTTTGTCAACCACTTTGTCGGACGTAATGCCCTCGGCCATGGCGGCGTAGTTGACGATGACGCGGTGACGCATGACCGGGTGGGCCACGGCCTGTACGTCTTCGGTCGTGACATGGGTGCGGCCGTTGAAGAAGGCGTTTGCTTTGGCGCCGAGAACAAGATTCTGGCAGGCCCGCGGGCCGGCGCCCCAGGCCAGCCACTCTTTCGAATACGGATGACCGTACTCCTTGGTTATCCGCGTCGCCTGGACCAGGTTCACGACGTAGTCGTAGATGTCCTCGCGAACAATAACGTCGCGGACGATCTTCTGATATTTCATGATCGTCTCGCCGTCCATCACCTGCTGCGGGTCGTCCCGATAGTTGGTGGTGGTCCGGCGCAGGATCTCCTTCTCATCGCCGAATTCAGGGTAATCGACGACAATCATGAACATGAACCGGTCGAGCTGGGCTTCGGGCAGGTTGTAGGTGCCTTCCTGTTCGATCGGGTTCTGGGTGGCCAACACGAAGAACGGCTTCTCCAGCGGGTATTTCTTGTTGCCGACCGACACCTGGCGCTCCTGCATGGCTTCGAGCATGGCAGCCTGAGTCTTCGGCGGCGTCCGGTTGATCTCGTCGGCCAGCACCATATTGGCGAAGATCGGGCCGGGAACGAATTTGAACTCTTTCCGGCCGCTCTCCATGTCTTCCTGGATGATCTCGGTGCCGGTGATGTCGCTGGGCATCAGGTCCGGAGTGAACTGGATTCGTTTGTATTTGACGCCGATGACCTCGGAAATGGTCATGACCAGCAGGGTCTTGGCGAGGCCGGGGACGCCCATCAGCAGCGCGTGGTTGTGACAGAACATGCATTGCAGGACGAGGTCCACCAGTTCTTCCTGACCGACAATGACCTTATGGATCTCGGTCTTGACCTGTTTGACCAGATCGGCGAATTCCTCAGCGACCTTGGTGTTGATCTGTTCCGACATACTATTCCTCTTTCACGAATTTGCCGTTTTTGTCGTAGAACCTGGTTTTCCCCACCTTTTTTCCGGCCTTATAGACGGCAAGGCTCTGGATCTTTCCGGTTTCCGGCCAATATGACTTGACCTCGCCTTCAAGAGTTCCCTCGGCCCACGGTTTTTCCCATATCATTTGATGAGTTACTGTGTAGGTTTTCTGGGTGCCGTGGGCCTTGCCGGCGCGGTACATGGTCTCCGTTTTGAGCGCGCCGTTCTCGAAGAAATCTTTCTGCAGACCGTCTTTGACGCCGGCTTTGTAGGTGGTCGCCCGCAGGAGTTTGCCGGCTTTGCTGTAGTATTTTTCAACGCCGTCGCGTTTGCCGTTCTTGTAGGGCACGGCAAACTGCAGTTTGCCGTTGTCGTAGTAGCTCTTGACGTGCGTGATTTTGCTTTTAACCGTCGTGACTTCCGTCTGGAGGTTGCCCTTGCGGTCGTAGGTTTTGGCGACTCCATGCACCTGCCCATTCACAAAGGGGGTCCTGCCTTTGATGGTCTTGCCGTCCGGCCAGTATTCTTCGACGACGCCATGGGGGATATTTCCTTTGATCGGGGTGCGTGAGCGCAACACCTCTCCTTCGCGATCCCAGTATTGGAGGACTTCGCGGGTCCTGTCCGGCTTCTTGTCTTCGGCTGTTTTCGGGTCGGGCTTCGGCGGTTGCTGCGGCTTGTCTTTGCCGGCGGCCAGCGTGCCGCCGCCGAAAGCCAGGAAACCGAAAACGATGAGTATGAGAAGAATGGATCTATGCATGCCGATTATTGGTCATTCCGGGCCAGCGGCGTACCGCGGGCCTCGATCCAATCCAACTCCACGGTTTCGTGTTCCGCGACCTCTTCCCCGTTCAGCAGTTTTTCCATGAGCTCTCCCAGTTTCAACGCGTAGGCATCCGGATCGGTTTCCATACGCATCACCGGGAACGGCAATCGATAATCGACTCCCTTGTTGGCGTGGGCCACAATCATCAGTTCGTCCGGCACTTGGATTTTCAGTTCAAGAATCGCCGTTGAGAGGAACTTGAAGACGATGTCGTCCCCCACGAGTAAACCGTTCGGCCGCTCGCCGGAGGCGGTAAAGATCTTGGTAAACTCATCTACGGCCGTTTTTTCCATGTGCGGCGTAATATGGTCGCAAAGCCATTGAGGATTCGCCTCAATCCCGAGTCTTTCCAAAATCTCCGGAATACGGTTGTATCCCGGACAGCCAAACGTTGCAATTCGTTTACGGCCGTGGACAACGAGGTACTTCAGACCCTTCTCGATTGCGTCTGAGTAGCCCAGATCCACGACCGGCCCCAACCCCATGCCGCCGACAACCGGCAACTTCTGCTTGTTGACATATTTCGTCCAGTACGCCCGTGGATTACTGGAGATCACGATCATCCCCGAAATCACTTCGCGTTCCAGATCATCGACGATCTCCTGGCAGATCGGTTCGGTGTTGACATCGCCGCCGGGCAGACAGTGGCCGGCATAGAGGCGGTTCGGGATCTTCTTGGAATCAAGATAACGACGAACCTGCTGCGTGATGCGCAGGAAGAAATAGGACGTCTGCGGATGAGAGATGTCCAGATCGATAAACACGGCAACGTGCTTATTCGTGTCGGGCTCGGCAACATAGGTGCCGCTGCCGTGCCGACGTTCCAAGAGCCCCTCCTGAGCCAACGCACTCAATGCCTCCCGTACTGTCAGGACGCTGACGTCGAACCGTGAAGCCAGTTTGCTTTCGGCGTCCAGGCGATCGCCGGGCTGCAGTTTGTCGATTTCCTGCCGCAGTATTTCCGCTACCTGCCGGTGCAGCGGGACCCGTTTCAGAGGCGTACGTTTAGCCATCAGCTACTCCTTGCAGGCTCAAGTGAAATGCTATACTCCTTTAAGCACTGTATAACATAGTCTCTAACCGGGCGAAAGCAATCGCTGCCAGACCAACAGAAGGAAAAGAGTTCGGCCTGTTTCCAGTGTCGGGGATCAGCCCGTCAGGCGGTCCCAATACCGTTGTCCAGGATGCCCCGAGACAAATGACCGCAGGTATAAGTTCTTTTCCAAACAGCCTTCGGAAAAACGTTACCATGAGCATGTGTCTCGGCGAAGCCCCGACCCTCTCAAGAGGTCGGGGACGAAGACGGATCTCTGCTCATGCCCCGGACACAAGTTGACGCTCGCTTCGTTCGCTGCTGCCCTCTGGGCAGCCATAGGACGTTGTCCTTCACCCTGAAGCCAAGACACAGCTAAAGCTAGTTGCGCATCGGCATGATGACGCAAAGGAAGCCCTCGTCTCCCAGCATGACGACGGGTTTAAATTCGTCATTGAACCGGACCGTGACTTCGTCGCATTCGAGATTCCGCAGGGGATCCCGCAGATAATTCGGATTGAAGGAGATGTTGACGGCGTCGCCCTGATAGTTCACTTCGAGCGGTTCTTCGGCTTCCCCGACATCGCTGGACGTCGCACTCAAAGTCAACTGGTTTTCACCCAGTTTAAATTTGATCGAAGCCGATGAATCACTGACCACGACCGACACGCGATTGAGAACTTCGTTGAAACTGCCGCGCGGTAAAACCACCGAATTGTTAAAGGACGACGGAATTACCTGGCGGTAATTCGGATAGGCGCCTTCCACAAGTTTCGTGGTAACATTGGTCTTATCGATCTCGAACGATGCCCGTGAATCCGAAATACGAATCAGGACCTCGCCTTCGCCCTCGAGCAGCCGCTGCAGTTCGTTGACCACCTTGATCGGCAGAATAACATCGCCGTCACTGACGGATTCGCCTTCCTCCAACGGCCGCTCCACCAGCGCCAGACGGCGACCGTCCGTGGCGACGGCAGTGAAGTTGCCGTCGTGAATGCTCAACAGAATGCCGTTCAAAACGTAACGCGTCTGATCCGTGCTGACGGCATAGGCGATCTTGCGCAGCGTGTTGCCGAAATCGGCCTTCGGGAATGTCAGTTGACGCGTCTCTTCAAAAGCGCCTTCTTTGGGAAATTCCGCTGCATCCAGGCCCATGATGCGGAAATTGGCCGAACCACTGGCGATGGTCGTTGTCAGGTTCTCGTCTGTTTCCAGCGTTACCTTTTCCCCGCTCAGCGTACCAATAATCTGCCCGAACTTGCGAGCCGGCAGCGTTGTCTGTCCTTCCCGTTCAATTTCAGCGCCGAATCGGGTACTGATGCTGACTTCCAGATCGGTTGTCGCCAACGCCAATTCACCATCTTTCGCCGTCAGCAGAACATTGCACAAAACGGGGAGTGTGGAGCGGCTGCTGACTACGCTCAAAACTTTCCGTAAGCCTTCCAGAAGGTCTGCCGTCAATACGGTCAACTTCATGCGCTATCGTTCCTTCCGTTCGAAGTTTCACCCTGTGTATGAGCCGATACAGTACAGGGTTCGCAGGCATTTGCCATCGGGAATTGCCCAAGTTTTTCCCGACTGCTGCAACGCCCGGATCTGTTGGTTGCCTACAGCTCTTGGAAGAATAAGAAAAGAAAGAAATAGAAGTAATCGTAATAAGGCCTGTCAATATGTTGATCGATTCCCTATCTCAAGAAATACAGGCGGATTACGACAGCAACCGAAAACCCATAACAAGTGGAAAAAACACCGGCAAAACTGTCAGTTAATTATCAACAGAAGTTATTAACAGGTTGTTGACAACAGGCAGACAGGTTGCCCGCAAGCAAAAAAACTGAAACCAATGAAGAATGGTTAAGGGATCCGGCGGTTTCAACAGCGTTGCAGCACAAGAGGCAGGTTTGATGCCAGAATCATGAGGCAGCGTAATGTTCTGAGTTCAAACCGGCGGGTCGGCAATCTTCGGCAATTTACCGATAATCCTTTGGCAAGCCTGCGGAAAGGATGGATTTTCTGAAGAAAGGACTTGCAAAGAATGAAGAAACTGCTGTTTCCTCGCGAGGCCGAATTTCCTCAAACGGAGAGTTCTTGTCAAAGTTATTGACATTTCGGCGACGTTTTGCCGCAGTGTTCTCAGGCTCAAAACTAAGGTGTTGCGAAAAAACGCCGCCGGTCTCGGGCGATGAACTGCCGCCAATGCGGCGGGCTTCTCCGGCGGAGCAACTCGACGGGAGAATGACGATCAGATTTGAAAACAGTGCCGATACACGCACGTTATCAGCCGCTTATCAACTTTTGATTGGGAAGAAGCAGGATGCAATATCGAGAGATTCTGGAGAAACTGATTCAGCGGGAGAACTTGGGTGCCGCCGCGATGACCGAGGTCATGGACGCCGTCATGGACGGTGCGTGTACGCCGGCGCAGGTGGCGGGTCTGCTGGTGGCGTTGCGGATGAAAGGGGAAACGATTGAAGAAGTGGCGGCGGCGGCGGCCTCGATGCGGCGGCATGCAACGCCGGTGGATGCCGGTGGTCCGCCGGTGGTTGATATCGTTGGGACCGGCGGCGACGGGGCACATACATTCAACGTTTCCACTGCGGCGATGTTCATTGCCGCGGGCGCCGGCGTCAAACTGGCGAAACACGGCAACCGTTCCGTCTCGAGCAAGTGCGGCAGTGCCGATGTCTTGAAGGCTCTCGGAGTCAACATCGAGTTGCCGGCCGACAGAATCGGCGCCTGTGTCCAGGAAGTCGGTGTCGGTTTCCTTTTTGCACCAATGCTGCACGGCGCGATGAAACACGCGATCGGTCCGCGCCGCGAACTGCAAGTGCGAACCATTTTCAACATGCTCGGACCGCTGACCAATCCCGCCGGCGCCAATGCCCTTGTTCTCGGCGTTTTCGATGCCAAACTGACCGATGTGTACGCCAGAGTGCTGCGGGAACTGGGGACCGACCGCGCCATGGTTGTTCACGGCAAAGATGGATTGGACGAGATTACCGGCACGGACAACACGCTGGTCGTCGAGCTGAAGGGCGACGACATCGAAAGCCGTGAATTTGACCCGCGGCCGTACATGGGCGAGTACTGCACTGCCGCCGACCTGAAAGGCGGCGAACCGGAAGACAACGCGCAGATCATCAAAGACCTCCTGGTCGGCGCCGATGGCCCGAAGCGCAACGTGGCGTTGATGAACGCCGCCGCGGGCATTTATGTGGAGGGCATTGTGGAGACCTTCGAACAGGCGTTTGAACTGGCAAGCGCATCGGTGGACGACGGCAAAGCCAAACAGAAACTGGACGAGCTCGTCGCCTTTACGAACCGATAGATACACCCGCCGCAAAAAGGGCGGCGGATCAGGTTTTCTGCTCTCCGGGAGTATCTACACCGATCGCGAGAACTGTGGGGCGATCAAGTCCCTGCTTTCCGGGAAGAGACCCCAAGCTCAACCTGGGAAGTATCCATACCCCTTCAATTCAGCCGGCATACCACAAACCGGGACCCATACACGGAAAAGACACTGCCTGTCCTGCTTGTCGAGCCGCGCGCCCGGGCTTATTCCGCCGGCAGATCGGTCAGACCGATGTCAGCATAGGCCGGGCGAATATCACCGGGCAAGGTGCTGTAGGTCGGGTCGCGCCAGTGTTCGGCATGACCGTCGACAAACGAGAAGTTGCGACCGCGTTCCTTGTAATGCCGCCGGCCGTTATGCCAGCGGGTTCCCGCGTCGAAGCCGAAGAATGTATGGAATACGCCGACACCGTTGGCGTCCCCGCCCTGTTCGGTCAACACGATGCATTTGTCCGGATGCACAACGTTGTCGTCCTGGTTGATCCCGTTGTAGTTCTGCGTGTAAAATGGTCCCAGATAGACGTTGCTGACATAGCTCATCGGCCACTTGGAGGAAGCATCGGCATAGGATGCCGGCGGTGAACTGGTAATCGGGTCGCTGCCGAACCGACGGACGAAGAACGGCCGATACGTGTTCAGCGTCGCCCCCGGCGAACCGTTCACCATGCTCATATTCGCCGGGGCTTCGTCGGCCGGACAGATGGTGACGCTGTGATCCATATACTTGGCCAGATCCACGTTCCACGGGTAATTGCCGTTCCACTCATTCGTGGTGCCCGGGAACGGTTCCTTGCCGGACGTATATGTCACATCCTGCCAGGCCATGCCGTCGGGAAAATGCTGGTCGAACTCGTCGGAGTACATCTTGAAGGCCAGAGCCTGTTGTTTCAGGTTCGACAGGCACAAGCCGCGTTGCCCTTTCTCGCGGGCTCGCGACAAAGCCGGCAACAACATGGCGGCCATGATCGAGATGATGCTGATGGTAACCAGCAATTCGATAAGCGTATACACGCAGTGACGTCGGTTCATATTGATGTCTCCCGGGGTTTCCGTCCCTTTGCAAGCGGGTCTGTTTTCCAATTCCGTCTCTTGTGGTCAGGATAGCAAATCCTCACGGCAATTTCAAGATCTGCTTGTTGGGTCCGATGATTTCAATATATTACGGCAGGACGGAACCCTACACTTATTGGAGATTCGCGATGACATTTACCCTTATTGCCTACGGCGGCCTGATCGTGTTCGGCGGCATTGCGTTCTGGGCCTTTCTTCAGGCTCGCGCAACTGCAGCAAAGAAGATGCAGGCCATCGCCGTCGGCACAGGTTTTGTCACCATTCTTTTTGCTGTCTTCGCTTTGATTCTCGCCTTCGCCCCCGGCCTGCTGCTGCCGAGCGGCGTAGATAACGAGGAGCGTTTCCAGTATTTCGCCTATAAGGCAATTGGCGAACAGATTGCCGAACGTCATCCCGGCGCCAACGTGCTGGTGATCTCCTACCCGCCGTCCAAGGACCCGGTTGCCGTTGGTTTGGCCGAGGCCCGCAGCAAGGGGCTGTCTGAAGGATTGAACGGGAAAGCCAGACTCAGCGCGGTAACCCTGAGAACCGTTGAAGGCGTGGATCCGGCCGCGGCGTTTACCCCGCAGAAATTCGACAGCATCATCGAGAACAGCCCGATGTGCAATGTCGTTCTCTCGCTGGCCGGGCTGCCGCCCGGCGCCGGCGGCATGAAGTACTGGAAAGACGCCCGCAAGGGCAACGAAGTGCCGAGCCTCGTGCTGGTCAACGTCCGGCCGACCGGACTGCGCAACGCCATCAAAACCGGCGTCGTCTCCGCCGCCCTCTGTCGCCGCGAGGGCAACGGCAACTACGAAGGCATCGTGCTGGAAGGCGACACATTCTCCAAGCAGTACTTCTTGATTACGCCGGACAATGTCGACGAGATCGCCGAGAAGAATGAGAAGATCTTCGGCGGCACCGACTACCTTGGCGTGTCCGAACTCCCCAACCGACCGCGGTAGCGACCGCGCCCCGGGCAACCGGGATTGCCGGCAACCCCGTCGGCCCCCCCCGGCCTGTCCGCCGCGGCGGCTGCAGTTGCACCAGCCGCGACGCCCCCCACGGCCTTCCGCCGTGGAGGTCTCCAGAAGAGTTTGCGCGCAGCAGCATTCTTTCTGTAGCCGCCACTCCTCACGCTGAAGGCGTGATCGTCTTCAGCGTTTCACGCTATAGCTGGTTTTTCTGTAGCCGCCACTCCTCACGCTGAAGGCGTGATTGTGCCTGGGGTTGGCGAGGCCTACCCCAGGATACCTGGCAATAAGGGGCTGTAGAGAAATAAAGTTTACAGTTGGCTTGAGTTATCTCGGACAAGGCCAAGGCGTGACTGACGTAGATAATGAATTATCTGAGAAGGGAAAAACGTAGGCATTGTTCGAGAGAACCAAGAGCCTCCGGCGGTCAACTGTAAAGGTTATTTTGATGCAACCCCTAAGCATCAACGCTGAAGGCGTTGCAGTCGGTTCTGCTGGATTCGTGGCCACAGTTCTGCAAAAATGCTCTGGATACATCTCCCGCGAAAAGATCCCCCCTGGCCGTGCCGGGGGAGTGTCAGCTTCCCTTCAGTTTCGCCTTTGCCCCGACTCTCCCGCCCTTTGCGCCGGAATTTCCGGTGTGCCGGTTGAACTGAAGGGGGTATAGATCCTCCCCAAGCTGAGCTTGGGGTCTCTTCTCGGAAAGCAGGAACCCGATCTCGTGCCCTTTTCGCGCCAGGTGTAGATCCTCCCCAAGCTGAGCTTGGGGGTTCTTCTGGAAGAACAGAAACCCGATTCCGCACTCTTTCGCGGCGGGTCCGGCAGCTATTCCGCCCGCACGTCGGCGATGTCCGACACCTGCAGCAGCGCCATCAGCAGCCGGTCGACGCCCAGGGCACAGCCGGCGGTCGGCGGCAGGTGTGCCAGAGCCGCCAGGAACGCCTCGTCGATGGGATAGACCGCGCGGCCGGCAGCCGCGCGGCGGGCCGCTGTCGCTTCGAACCGGCGGCGTTGTTCGACCGGATCGGTCAGTTCCGAGTAGGCATTGGCCAGCTCGAGGCCGCCCAGGTATAATTCCCAGCGTTCCGCCAGGTTCGGGTTCCCCGGCTGCCGCCGGGCCAGGGCCGCGTGGGCCGCCGGATAGTCCCGCAGAAACACGGGTCGATCCTGCGGGAGCCCGGGTTCGACCGCATCCACCAGCACCTCCTCAAAACGGTCGGCAGCCAGGACCTCCTGGACCGAGACCCCCGCGATTCGATGAAATGCCTCGGCAACGCCAAGGACCTCCTGCGCCTGCAGGTCCAACGGCGAATCCACCGCCGCCGCGGCATGCCGGACCAGGGCATCGGTGAAAGGGATCAAATCGCTGTAGTCGGCCCCCGCCTGATACCACTCCAGCATGGTGAATTCTTCGCGGTGGCGCCGGCCGTGCTCGCCGGCGCGAAAACACGGGCCAAGCTGGAAGATGCGGGAATGTCCGGCCGCCACGAGCTGTTTCATCTGCAATTCGGGAGATGTTCGCAACCAACCGCCGGAAGCAACAGGAATTGCGTCGATATAGTCTTCCAGCGCCGGCGCCGCAAGCACGACCGGGGTCGTCACCTCGATAAAGCCGTGGCCGCCGAAAAAATCGCGGACCGCCTGCAGCAGAGCGTCACGCCGCCGGAGCGTATCAACCTTTGCTGACACGTTCGACGTACTCGCCGTTGCGCGTGTCGATCTTGATCGTGTCGCCCTGGTTGATGAACAGCGGGACCTGCAATTCGTAGCCGGTCTCGATCTTCGCCGGCTTGGTCACGTTCGTGGCCGTGTCCCCGCGGACCCCGGGCTCCGTCTCCGTGACC
Source organism: uncultured Lentisphaerales bacterium (assembly GCA_964384625.1). GTDB lineage: Bacteria > Verrucomicrobiota > Lentisphaeria > JABSQK01 > JABSQK01 > CAYLNH01. Next base: position 1,285 of record CAYLNH010000015.1, on the reverse strand, counting down.
TCTTTTTCGATGAACACCGGCAGTGTCACCTCGATCGGCGTTTCGCGGAAGAACAGGATCGAGCACTCCGCGTTCTCCACCAGGAAGTTCACCTGGTCGCCCAGTGCCTTCTCGCCGATGATCACTTCCTCGTAGGTCTCGTTGTCGCTGAAGACGTAGTTGGAGCCGTCGTAGTAAGCGTAGATATACTCGCGTTCGCGCAGATCGGGTTTGTTGAACCGATCGTTGGACCGCCAGCTCCGTTCCATGGTCCGGCCGTCCAGCATGTTCTTGAGCTTGCAACGGTAGATCGCCTGACCTTTCCCGGGCTTCATAAAATCGAAATCGGTAATCAGCCACGGCTCGTCGTCAAGCTCGAGCTTCAAGCCTTTGCGCAAGTCGGATGTGGTATACATAAAACACTCCTGAAGGTATGGATTACAGGTGCTCAGAAACCGCCGACGGCGATTTGCGGGCGCTACTGTGCCACGCAGCCCTGTAGTTGTCAACCAACCGGCAGCCCGGGAGGTAAACCCTCGTCTGCTGCCCTCTGCATTCATTCTGCCTCGAGATCCCGCACCTTTACGGTGCGGAGTTTCAGGATCGGTCACCTACACCAGACGGCCACCTCCAGTTCCCGTTTTTCCGCCGCTCCGGCCGGCACGCCGGAGCGGCGGAAAAACAGGGGAGGTGTGCGGACTTCATACCGGTGACAGATCCGCAAGGACCGCAGGTTCCCGACCTCTTGAGAGTCGGGACTCAGGGCCAAGAAGGGCAGTAATCGAGGGCTTACCCCGGGAGGTAAGCCCTCGTAAGTACTCGACCGCGCCCGTCTGCCGGTGATGCAGGGCTCCAACGCGGCTGAATGTCCAACCGACGAATGTGCGTCTGGTTTCCGCCCTTGGACATTGGGCGTTCCTCTGTTGATGTATTGGATATTTCCGCCAGTGCCCCCCGTCTGCCCCGCTGGTGCGGGGAAGCAGGGGAAACGATTGCTCCCATGCCGGACGAATCTTCGGACCACGGGGGCAAGGCCCGTGGAGCCGGGAACGTCTCAAAACGTGGTTTGTCGAGCACTTACCATGTCAGTTCTGTAGGTCATCCCTTCGTGTTGTGGCAAGAGCCGCACCATAACGCAGAACGTTCGCCAGTCCAGCCACCGGCGGCCAAACGTCGCAAGCACGTCGTAATTCAGCGCCATTCTTCGCTCGACCCCGGGTCGCTCGTCGGTCCGGTGAATGAGTTCATTAAGGAAGGAGACGGCCCCACGATCCTGCTTTTCGGGCGCTGGGAAGCCGGCTTCCCA
>CAYLNH010000014.1:0-52483 GCA_964384625.1 uncultured Lentisphaerales bacterium | reverse complement strand
GAGGGCTTCGGTGCGATTAAACCGACACCTCCTGAAGCCGGGACTCATACACGGAAGGGCGGGTTCTCGTTGTTTTGTGATACTGCCAGGCCCATTGTCCCAAACACGTTTTCTGCCTGATACCCGCACACCGACACCAAAAGCCGAGTCACATTCGGCTGTTTCCTACTTGACCTTGTCGGGGAGGATCTGCCAGCCTTTGGCGGACTTGATCATGTAGAACGACTGGAAGCCGATCTGCGGCGGGGCGCCCTCGCCCTGGTCGATGCTGATTCGCACCTGGATCTTGTGTACATTTGCCTTCGGCCCAGGGGCTATGCTGCTGTACTGGAACCCTGGGGCAAACGGGTGCTTGTAGCGCCAGAAGCCGGCCGGATGCGCAACGGCAGGGGGCTTCTCGCGAACAAAGAACGTGCCCGACTCCAGATCTGCCCGTCTTACCGTCGAACCGGAGAGATCATAGCAGGCCGCCAGGGTCTCAAAGTCTTTGGCCTTCAGCAGCCGCGTAATCTCGGGTATGGCTTTCTGCGGCGAGGCGAAGTAACGACCGGCGTCGGCCGGTTCCTGCATGGACACACACCCGCTGAGAACCAGTACTGTCAGTAAACCGAATAGCCCCAATCTCATACACCTGTCCTCCGTTTACACCTGTCCTCCGTTATTGAATCGAATCCGTGTCTCGGATTCAATGCCCGTCCACAGAATGGATTGCTCCCGGGAGGTGGATCAAGTCATTTCGTCGACAAAGATGGCGGCGCGATTGTACGGCCGTCCGCCATACTGGTTGGGAGGACCCTGGCGGGGATGGGCTTGTCCGGCGCTTTGAGCTTCTGGCGCAGCATCTGCACGGCGGTGCGGCCCATCTCGGCGCGGTCGTAGTGAACGCCGGCAAGGCGGATGCCGAATTGCGTCACCAGCGGCGGGCCGCTGGCGACGATTGACAGGTCCTGCGGTACCCGCAGGCCGGCTGCCGCCGCCGCATGCAATACGGCAAAGGAGGTTTCCTGGGCATAGCAGACAACGGCGGAGGGGCGCTCATCCTGCCGCAGCAGTTCGACGGTGCCGGCAATCCAGTCCGGTGTAACCTGCGACCGGTCGATGATCCGCGGCGGCAGACCGGAATGCTGCATGGCCGCGAGATAACCGTCGAGACGGTCCGCAATGGTGAAGTGGTCTTGCCGCTGTGCCCCTGTGTCATGGGTGAAATCCGCGTAGGCAATCTCCCTGTGTCCCAGCTCGATCAAGGTCTGCGTTGCTGCGCGGTAGCCGGTCACACTGTCGTGGTAGACCGTGTCGAACTCGCGTTTGTAGTTGGTCCAGACCGCCGGGATATGGCAGCCCGCAAGCAGCTCCACCATCCGTCGGGGCACCATGAAGGGCGCCGCAATCACAATGCCGTCGCAGGTGATTTCCCGCAGCAGCCGCGGGACGTAGTCCGGATTCGTCAGTTGCTCATCGGACAGCTTGGTGATGGCCGTCTGGTAATTGCAGCTCTCGGTTTCGTCGAGAATGCCGTAGAGCAATTCCGGCGGCAGGAAGGACCGGCGCTTTTCGGTGTGCAGCAGAATCGAGATAATCCCCGTGCGGCCGCGGCGCAATTGACGGGCGGAATGGTTCGGCAGGTAACCCAGCCGGTTGGCGGCTTCTTCGACGCGGCGGCAGGTGTCGTCGCGGTACAGCTCCTTGCGGCCTTTGTTCAGGATCGTACTGATCGTCACAATGGACAGTCCGGTGTCGGCGGCAATGTCTTTCAGGGTGGTTTTCACCAGAACATCAAGGCCCAACTCGGGTCGTTCTTCTTGTGGGCGGCCGTGCAGTTGCCGGGGATCGTTTTCAGTAAGATGTCGGGATAGGCAGTCACCCAGGCGCCGTGGCCGTCGGCAAAAAACTGGTTGCCGCCGGCGGCACTGACGCCGTCGGCATTCGGATGGTTGATGCGGTAGTAATCCACCCAACTGTTCCACGCCACCTGATCGGCCACAAGCGTTTTCTGATCCGCGTTGGCTTCGCGCAGGTTGCCGCAGGTCAAATCGCTCTGCGGCTTCTTGAAGTAGGAGTTCGGGGTATCGCCGAAGACGTTGGCGATGTAGAAGAAGGAAGTCCTGCGGTTCGGGATGTCGTTGGCGTCGGGCCAGGGAGAACCGAGTTTGTCGCCATACATCGAGCCGTGAACCGGGTCGATATGGGTCCCGTGTTCGGGATTGGAAGGACACTCCCAAACGGCTTCGGCAATGCCGTAATCATCCCGCAGGATCGCGAACATGTCGCCGCGGACCACAGGATAGGCCACGTAGTTGGCCTGCATGTTCCGGTTTTCCAACGGCAGGACGCCTTCGTGATCCTCGGCGTACAGCATGAGACCGAGCCCGACCTGCCGGGTGTTGCTCAGGCAGACAGTGCGCCGCGCCAGCTCCCGGGCACGGCCGAGAACCGGAAGCAACAGCGCGATAAGGATGGCGATAATCGCCACCACGGTAAGCAGTTCAATCAACGTAAAGCGTCGGTGCATCATTGGCCGGACCCCGCAATTCAGGATTTTAAGCTTATGGAAACCATAATAGAAACGTTTCTATTCAGCTGTCAAGGGGATTTCCGGGGTTCGTCTTTTCGCCCGCCCGACCGCGGCCGCGGCGTCGCGCCGACAATATTGCACTCGTGAGCACATTCTTGACAAGGCGGCTGCGGCAGCGTAGACTTTCGCCGGCAACGTGAGTTATCAGATAAAACGGAGAAGCCGCGATGAGTACGCCCGAATATACCATGCACGTGTTGTCCAATACCCACTGGGACCGGGAGTGGCTGAAGACCTTCCAGGAGAACCGCATGGCGCTGATCGACTGCCTCGAGGCCACCATGGACCTCCTGGAGAACGACCCCGACTACAGACATTTCCATCTCGACTCCCAGACCGTGCCGCTGGAAGACTGCTTTGCCGTGCGCCCGGATCTGCGGCCGCGGCTTGAGAAGCACATCAAGGCCGGCCGTCTGCTGGTTGGGCCTTGGTACACCTTGCCGGAGATGAATCTGATCGAGGGCGAGTCGATTGTCCGCAACCTGCTGCTCGGCCATGCGGTGGCCCGGGACTGGGGCCGAGTGATGAAGGTCGGCTACAACCCGATGTCCAACGGTCAGGTTTCGCAATTACCGCAGATATATGCGGGGTTCGAGATCGACACGATTCTGTTTTACCGCGGCATCAACCGCGACTCGGCCGACGTCGAATTCTGGTGGGACGCGCCGGACGGTTCCCGGGCGCTGGCGTATCAGTTTCCGGACGGCCGCGGGGTGTACTGGGCCTTCGCCTATCTGCCGGTGGCCTACGGCATCTGGCCCTACGCGCCGGACACGTGGAAATGGCACTGGGGCGAGGCCGGGCTGCCCTTCCGCATCGATGACGATCCCAAATACACGGCGATCGCACCGACTGCGAAATACCGGCCGGAGAACGCCGGGAAGGCGCTGCAGACCACCCGTGAGATGGCCGTGCTCGACACCAACACGCGGCACATCCTCTATCCCGAAGGCCACGACCAGTGTCCGCCCTACCCCATGGTTCCGGAACTGATTCGCGATGCCAACCGGCTGTTCCCGAACGACAAAATGGTCCACGCCGCACTGCCCGATGCCGTGGCCGCGCTGAAACGGGACAAGGGCCTGAAGAACCTGAAAGCCATGACCGGCGAGATGCGCATTACCAACAAGTCCGGACGCTACGGCTTCTGCATGCTGCATCCGGGCATCCTGTCCACGCGCCTGTATCTCAAGCAGGCCAACCGCCGGAGCGAGAACAAACTTTTCCGCGTCGCCGAACCCCTGGCGTCGATGGCGTGGGCGCTCGGCGCCGAGTATCCGCGGCCGTTCTTCGATACCGCCGTCCGCCTGCTGATGGCCAATCACGCCCACGACGACATTTGCGGCTGCAGTATCGACAAGGTGCATCAGGACATGCTTTACCGGAACTCCGAAATCGATACCTTGAGCGACGAAATCAGCCGGCGTTCGCTGCACACGATCGTCAAGCAGATCGACATGAGCGGTCCGGACGACGCCCTTGTCGTTACCGTGATCAACTCGCTGCCGTACGACCGCGACGAAGTCATGCCGCTCGTCATCGATGTGCCGGACAGCTTTGGCTGGCACGGCATTGTCCTCCGGGACAGCGACGGCAATGAGGTCCCCTGCCAGATTGAGAACAAGCGCCGGCATCAGACCTCGGTGGAGCAGGATGCCATCACCCGCGGTTTTGCGGCGGATCGCTACACCGTGCAGGCAGCGGTGTCGGTGCCGGCGCTCGGCTATCAGGTTTATACCGTCGCCGCCGCCGGCGCCCCCGGGAAAACCGCTCCCATCGCCCGGCGCCAGGACCTCCTTGAGAACGAGCACCTGTCCGTGACGATCCGCGCCAACGGCACGCTGGACGTTCTCGACAAGGCGTCGGGGCAGCACTACCGCGGCCTGCACTGCTTTGAGGACCGCGGCGCCTGCGGCAACGCCTGGGTCATCCGCCGGCCCGACCGGGACCGCGTCGTCAGCAGCCGGAAGGCGAAAGCCGCAATCCGGCTGCTGACCAACGGGCCGTTGGCGGCCAAGGTGCTCGTCCGCGTCAAACTCGCGCTGCCAAAAAGCGCAACGGCCGACTTCAACGGCCGCGCCAAGGAGACCCGGACCGTCACGATCGACACCGTCGTGGCCCTGCGCCGCAACGCAAAGCAGGTTGAATTCGAAACATCCTTCGACAATGTCGTTCGCAGCCATCGGCTGCGGGTGCTTTTCCCGACCGAGGTCGACACCGGGCACTCTTTCGGCGAGATGCCGTTCGACGTCGTCAAACGCAAGATAGCATTGCCGGCCGACGCCGATGAATGGACCGATCGCCCGGCGCCGGAATTCCCCCAGATCAACTTCTGTGCCGTTCACAGCAGAGAACGCGGCGCCGCCGTGATCAACCGCGGCATGACCGATTACGAAGTTGTCGACGACAAGTCCCGCACCATCGCGCTGACGCTGGTCCGGGCGATCAGCCAGGGCAGCCTGTGGTCGCCCGACAAATGGCCGGACGACGGCTTCCAGTGTCAGGGCGTGCAGACGCTGCACTATGCCTTCCGCCCGTTCTCCGGTTCCTGGGCCGCCGCTGATCTGAGCCTCGCCGGCCTGTGCTTCAATGTCCCGCTGCGCAGTGCGCAATGCGGCTCGCATCCCGGCAAGCTCCCGCCGCGGCTGTCCATGCTGCGGGTGGCGCCGTCCCGACTGGTAATCCACGCGGTGAAACAGAGCCGGGACGGCAAGCGCCTCGTCCTGCGGCTGAGCAACCCCACCACCCGGGCGGTATCCGGCACGATCGAGTGCTTCCGCAGGATCCGCCGGGCGGCCCGTCTCAACCTCGAGGAAACGGTCCAGCAGATCCTGGAGCCGGACGGCAACGTCCTCAAGCTCAAAGTGCCGAAGAAAAAGATCGTCACGCTCAGCCTGAAACTGAGCCAGCGGTGAGTGAGACGCCGGTATTCCGGGCGATCGCGCCGCTGCCGGACCCAATCACCGCGCTCCGGGAGGCGGCAACCGGACCGCCGCCCCCGCGACGGCGTAACTTTTTCTCATTATTTGGGGTTGCACCGCAACACCAGGGCAGTATATTCCCCGTTCTTTATCCCGACGTCTGCCGTTGTCCGGGCGGGCTGCCTTGACGACATGGTCGGGTCAGATGATTTCAGGAGTTGATACTATGCCGATGAAAACATACCTGGCGAAGAATGGCGAGGTCGAGCAGAAATGGTATGTCGTCGACGCCGACGGCAAAGTGCTCGGTCGCATCGCCGTCGAAATCGCGAACATCCTTCGCGGCCGCAACAAACCGACCTACACGCCGCACGTCGATACGGGCGATTACGTGGTTGTGGTCAACGCCGAGAAAGTGGCGCTGACCGGCCAGAAGAACACCCAGAAGATCTACCAGGACTATTCCGGCTGGATGGGCGGCCAGAAGGACCGTACCGCCGACCTGATCCGCGCCAAGACGCCGGAACGCCTGATCAAACAGGCGGTCTGGGGCATGATGCCGCACAACCGGCTCGGCCGCCAGATGTTCACGAAATTGAAAGTGTACGCCGGTCCGGATCACAAGCACACCGCGCAGAAGCCGGAACCGCTGGAACTCTAAGAGGACGACGATGAGCGATTATATCTGGGCCACAGGCCGACGCAAGGAAGCGACCGCGCAGGTGCGATTTCGCCAGGGCAGCGGCAAGATCACGGTCAACAAGAACGAGTTCGAACAGTATTTCACGACCGAGTCGCTGCGCGGCTACATTCTGCAGCCGATGCAGGTCACCGGGACGCAGGGCAAGTTCGACATCCACGTGAACGTCAAAGGCGGCGGCACGATGGGGCAGGCCGGCGCCATGCGCCATGCCATCGCCCGCGCCCTGGTCAAGACCGAGCCCGGCACCCGCGAGGTGCTCAAGGAAAGCGGTATGCTGACCCGTGACGACCGCATGAAAGAGCGTAAGAAAACCGGACAGCCGGGCGCTCGCAAGCGCTTCCAGTTCTCCAAGCGCTAAGCCGGTCATCTCGACACGTTTTTTGCAGCCCCGGACAGCTCGGTTCGGGGCTTTTCTTTTTTCTCTGCGCAACATCTGAACACTGGGTACGAAGCATGAGTACGATACGGGCGGCCATTTTCGGGGCATCCGGGTACAGCGGCGAAGAACTGGTGCGGCTGCTGCAGCGGCACCCGCAGGTCGAAATCACCGCCATCACCTCGCGCCGGTATGCCGGCCAGGGCATCGAAGCCGTCTTCCCGAAATTTTACGGCACCGGCCTGACCTTCGTCGAACCCGACGTCCCGGCGATCGCCGCCGCGGCGGATGTTGCGTTCCTGGCGCTGCCGCACGGGCTGGCCGCCGAGTACGCCAGACCCCTGCTGGATGCCGGGCTGACCGTGATCGATATCAGCGCCGACTTCCGACTGCGCGATACCGCCAAGTACAAGGAATACTACAAAACCGACCATCCCGCGCCCGAACTGCTGCAGCAGGCGGTCTTCGGCCTGCCCGAGCGCTACCGCGAACAGATCCGCGAAGCCAGGCTGATTGCGAACCCCGGCTGCTACGTCACAAGCATCCTGCTTGCCGCCTGCCCAATCCTGGCTGCCGGCCTGGGGCGGACCGCGGGCATCATCTGCGCCAGCCTCAGCGGCGTCTCCGGCGCCGGCCGCAAGATTGATCTGCCCTATCTGTTCAGTGAATGCAACGAAAGCGTGCGGCCCTACGCCGTCGTCGGCCATCGGCACACGCCGGAGATCGAGCAGGAACTGGCGGCGGCCGCCGGCGTCGACGAACTGGCAATCCTGTTTACGCCCCACCTCATCCCGGTGACGCGCGGCATCCACTCCAGCATCTACCTGCAGGCCGCCGACGCCGGGTTCGACGCGACCGCCGTGGTCCAGACCCTGGCCGACGCCTATGCCGACGAACCGTTTGTCCGCGTCCTGCCGCTGGGCCGACTGGCCGATACCAAAAACGTCGTCATGACGAATTACTGCGAGATCGGCTGCGCCGTCGACGCCCGGAACGACCGGATCATCCTGAGCTCCGCCATCGACAACCTGACCAAGGGCGCCTCCGGCCAGGCGGTGCAGAATATGAACCTGGCCTTCGGCCTGGACGAAACAACAGGGCTGCTATGATTGGACACGAAATCAAGGCCATTGAGAACGGCGGCGTCTGCACGCCCGCCGGCTTCATGGCGGCCGGCGTCAAAGCCGGCCTCAAGGCCAGCGGCAATCCGGACCTGGCGGTGTTGCTCTGCACCCGGCCGGCGCCGTTTGCCGCCGCGTTCACGCAGAACGCCTTCGCCGCCGCGCCGGTGCACTACTCGCGGCGTCTGGCCGCGGAAGTCGACACCATCCGTGCCTGCGTCATCAATGCCGGCAACGCCAACTGCTGCACCGGCCGGCAGGGCGTGACCGACGCCGGCAATATGGCCGGTGAAGTTGCTGACTGCCTCGGGCTGAGTCCCGATGAAGTCCTGGTCTTCTCCACCGGCAGGATCGGCGTCATGCTGCCCATGGACAAGGTGACCGAAGGCATCCGCATGGCCTGCGAAGTCCTGTCGGTCGACGGCGGCGAGGCCGCGGCCAACGCGATCATGACCACGGATACCGTACCGAAATCCCTGGCCGTCGAAATCCATATCGACGGGGTCCCGATCCATGTCGGCGGCATGGCCAAGGGCGTCGGCATGATCGACCCGAACCTGGCGCCCGTCGAGCGCGGCAAGCACGCGACCATGCTGGCCTTCATCACCACCGATGCCAAACTGGCCCCCGGGTTGCTCGATACGACGCTGGCCGGTTCGCTGGATCATTCGTTCAATCGGGTCACGGTCGATGGGGATACGAGCACCAACGACAGCTTTATCGCGATGGCCAGCAACCTGGCCGACATTCCGGCGATCCGGCCGGGGACCGTCGAGGCGGAGCTCTTCCAGCGCGCCTTCGACCACGTCGCCGGCGAGTTGGCCAAGTGGCTCGTCAAAGACGGCGAAGGCGCCACGCGGTTTGTTGAACTCCGGGTGACGGGCGCGCGCACGCCGGAAGACGCCAAACGCTGCGCCAAGACCATCGCCAATTCGCTGCTGTGCAAGACCGCCTGGTTCGGCGCCGACCCCAACTACGGTCGTATCCTGGATGCCGCCGGTTATTCCGGCGTGACCATCGAGCCCACGGAAGTCAGCCTCTACTTCGAAGGCGAACCCGTCGTCCGCGGCGGCGCTCCCGTCGACCGGCCGGAGGAAGAACTGGCGCAGGCCGTCGACGTCAAGGAACTCCATATCGACCTCGACCTTGGCCTGGGCGACTGCGAGTTCACCTGCTGGACCTGCGACCTCTCCTATGAATACGTCAAGATCAACGCCGAGTATCACACCTGAACACGTCGGCAGTGACTGGTTTGACTGGCGCTGGCAACTGCGTCACGCACTGCGATCTGCCGCTGAACTCGACACGATCCTCGATCTGACGGCCGGCGAACGCCGGGCTCTCCGGCACCCCGCCGGACTGCCGTTTCGGTTGACGCCGTATTACTTCGGGCTGATCAACCGCGACGATCCGAAGGACCCCCTGCGGCGAATGGTCATCCCGCTGCCGGCCGAGCAGGAGGTCCTTCCCGGCGAGCGCCAGGACCCCCTCGGCGAGGAGGAACGCACCCGGGTGCCCGGTCTCGTCCATCGTTATCCCGATCGTGTCCTCCTGCTGGCCGCCGGCGAATGTCCCGTCTACTGCCGGTATTGCACCCGCGGCCGCATCGTGGGACAACGCGACGCGCCCCGGCCGAATCGCCGGCGCTGGCAGGACGCCGTCGACTACATCGCCGACCATACCGAAGTCCATGATGTCCTTATCTCCGGCGGTGATCCGTTGATACTGGGTGACGCGAAACTGGAGTGGCTCGTTGCCGCATTGCGTGAGATCCCACACATCGACATCATCCGGATCGGCAGCAAAGTCCCATTTGTTCTGCCCATGCGCATCACGCCGGATCTATGCCGGCGCCTGCAACCCTGCCAGCCGTTGTACTTCAGTCTGCATGTGAACCATCCCAACGAAATCACGGCGGCGGCCTGTGACGCCTGTGAACTGCTGGCGGACCACGGTTTCGTGCTTGGCAGCCAGACGGTGCTGCTGCAGGGGATAAACGACGATGCCGACACCTTGCGACGGCTGTTTCGCGAGCTGCTGTGCATCCGCGTCCGACCGTACTACCTGCTGCAGTGCGACCCGATCACCGGCTCCGGCCACTTCCGCGTCCCCGTCGACCGAGGCCTCGAAATCATGCGCCAACTGCGCGGCACGATCTCCGGCTACGGCATCCCGCAGTACATCCTCGACATCCCCGGCGGCGCCGGCAAGGTGCCGCTATCCCCCGACTACATCGAGGGCCGGACAAGCAAAGACCTCCTTCTGCGCGACATCCACGGCAACTCCGGCTTCAGCTACCCCCTGCGGTAAACCTGGGCGCACCCAGGTTTACGGGCGACGATGACTGTGGTCCCGGCAACGTGGCTTGGTAAAATTGCGGCGGTCGGGTCGGAGCCGAGCCAACTGACCAATGACTAATGAACAATGACCGCATTCCTCCCGGGCGTCGCGAAACCGGATGAATTCCGACTCGTGTCTTCAGTCCGACTCCAACTCCTCGAGCAGGTCGTCCGTATCCGCGTCCGTATCGCCGTCGACCCCCAGGAGGCCGGAATTCATGGATCTATCGAGCGCTGATTTCTTCTTGCCCTTGAAGCGGATGTGGCCCCACAACCGCGGCTCCAGGTGGGCCTCGGCGGCGACGTCGGAAATGATGGTCGTTGCTTTATTGGACCAGTAGTACCGGCCCAGAATGCCGTTACCGGTCTGGTCCGTTCGAATCACGCCCCAGTCCATTTTCACAGTTTTGTCGTCACTGATCGTCAAGCCCAGCTCCTTGATCGGGATGGCGGCTTCGACGACGTAGCCGTGTTCGGCGGGGAATTGCGCGATCTTCACCTCGGGCAGAACCCGGACGCTGTCGAACTCTGTTTTGAAGACCATGGTGGCATAGGTCGTCTGCACGTTCTCCGGCGCGCCGGGTTTCTCCGCTTCGTAGAGGATCGCGGTCGGCTTGCCTTTGATCGGCGCGATCAGCAAACGCAAATCGCCCTGCACCGGGCCCTTGCGCGTGGCGTCCGCGGTCGGGTTCGCGGCGATCTTCAGATCGACGCAGCCGCCGCTCTTGAACATGCGTTTGAAGTCTTCACCAGAGTTTTTGAACGCTCCCATGCCGGCCGTTTCGAAGCAGACGTACAGCGTATCGTTGATATAGCCGGCCCGAAACCAGGCGTTGAAATCGCGGCGATCGCCGTGCAGGGAAACCGCTGCGACTTTGGCCCAGTCGCCGGCATCGCCGTCGAGATGGATCCGGTTGGGAATCGGCCGGCAGGTGTAGATCTTCGCGTCGCGGTAAACCTTGCGGCGTTGCCGTTCCTTCTCCCACTTCACGGCTTGGCGGATGTCCTGTTCGGTGACCGTGATCACGCCGGTCGTCCGTTTGAACTTGTCCAGGCCGAGGATTTCAAAGACGTGGGTCGAGCGGTAGACACCGTAACAGCGGTTGTCCGGACTGGTCGTGACATGCCCCCAGAAGTGCTCCTGCCCGGCGGTCACCGGCGGCACCTTCATGTTGCGTTCGTGTTCCGGAAAGTTCCAGCGCCGGGCTTTCGGGTGGCGCAGATCCAGCATGATCTTGCCGGCCAGGATACCGTCCGCCGTCCACAAATGCCAGATGCCGCAATTGGTGTTCATCACGTAGAACTCGCCGAGGTCGCCGGCAGGCGCTTTGCCGCGGCCCATGATGGTGAAGTTCGAGACGACCTGTTCGGGGTGCAGCGGTTTGGCGCGATAGTATGCGTGCACGCCGTTGCCTTCGCTGGGATAGCTCCAGAGTTTCCTGCCGTCCGGCGTCCAGCCCTCGATATCGCCGCTGTGACGGCCGCCCATATGGAAGTAGTTGCCGTTGGCCATACGCAGCCAGTTGCCGTCCTTGACAGGCAGTTTCACCGTCTCGTAGACCGGCACGCCGTTGGGCAGGAACTCCTTCACCTGAAACCGCGTGTTGCCGGCCATGATGCCCAGTTCGTCATCGAACACCTGACAGCTACTGACTGTCCGCGGCGCGAACTGCACTTCCTTCACCTGCACCTGCTGATCGCCATTCAGGTCCGACCAGGTGAACTGCAGCCGGGTCAGCGACCGCTTGCCGAGGTGCTGTTTGATCTCCGGCGTGTTCAGCGGCGGGAATTTGTCGGCCAGACCGACGGCCGCGACAAGCTTTGTTTTGTGATTCTCGTAGAGATGAACGACGCCGCAACTGATGCGGAAGAACGGACCGCGGTTCACCATGTACTTGCGGCCGTTCACGTAGATCGGCTGTTCGCCGGCCTCGGCCTTGCCAATCCAGGTCAAGGCCTGCAGCTTCGTCTTGCCGGTGTCCCAGTCGAGTTTGAATTCGAGCGGGCCGTAGTAGAGCAATGACTTGTCCCCCGGATCGAGTACGCCGCCGCCGCCGTAACGCGTCCGGCCGAAGTGCTCGGAAAGCACCTTGCCGTCGAGCGACCAGCGCGTCAGCCGTTGCGGGTAAAACTGCCCGCCGACCGTCCACAGCTGATCCTTCTGATCGATCGCGATTGCCAGAATGCGGCCCAGCCGGCTGGGATCCCACAACCCCATCTTGAAGCCACCCGGCGTGCCGATCGTCCGCAGCAACTTGCCCGCCGGCGAGTAGACCCGGATGTTCTGCCGGTCCTTGAACCAGTCGAAGACATACAGGTTGTCCTGCTTGTCAAAGTCGAACGCGCCCGGCCGTTTCGCGTCGCAGGGAAACGGCGTCACCTTGCCGGACGGCCACTCCAGACGGCAAAGCCGACCGGCGGAGATGACGAATAACTCGCCCTTGGCATTTATGTTCATGTATCCCGGCTGCGGCACGTGGACCTCACACGTCACCTTGCCGGCCGCCACGTCGAACTCCTCAATGCGTTCGGCGATCCGCGGGTCGACCGGGGTATCGCCGCCCAGATACTGCAGCGGCGCCACGCCGTAAATCCGGCAGCGCGTCGGGTCGAGTTCCTTCCCGCCGCGATCTTCACGCACGCCGTATTGTCCCGCGCGGCCGTCTTTTCGGACGACATACTGCGACACCACCCGCAACCGGATTGCGCGCGTCTCGTACTCGTCACCGAAATCAACATAACCGTCCATATAACGGGCATTGGCATTGCAGTTCGGATCCGGATGATAGTAATAGCGACGCGCCTGAATATAGCTTCCGACCTGCTCCCAATGCTTGTCGTCCTCGAGGTCGACCCTGGCGCCGGCCGGCCCGGTAAACACATCTACCTGCATCTCCCGGCCGTCAATCTCCTTCACCGCAAGACCACGCAGCTTCTGCTTGGCCGCCCACTCCAACACGTAAATCCCGGGATTCTCCGGACTCAGCGGAAGCTTGCGTTCGGCGTCCCAGACGCCGCCCTTCGAGACGGTGCCGGAATTGACCCGGACCTTGGCGGTGTAGAACAGGTTCTTGTAGCGGCGCCGCAGGATTGTCATGCCTTCCAGACGCCCTTCCCAGGCGTCGCCGGCGGCATCTTCGTCCAGCATGATGTCCGCCAGTTCGTCGTCCTCGCCTTTGACAAACGTGATCCGCAACGCCCGGGTCGAAGTCTTCGGCGGCGCGGCAACGACGCTCCAGCCGCCGGCTTCGTCGAGATCGAGTTTCTGCCAGTCCTCATTGCGTTCCGGATCGGGAGGATACTTGGCGTCGGGCTTCAGCACACTGAGCCGCAAACTGATCTCCCTGGACTTGAACATCGGGAACACCAGACTGCCGATCGGTACCGGCCGTTTGCAGGCCAGCACCGCGTGCTGCTGGGCCCGCGGACCGCGAGTGGAGGTGATATAGGTTAACCCCTGGCGCTGGCCCGGCGGCGTCCCGGTCAACCGGAACAGCCGCTTGAAGTCCACCTGTGAATCCGGTGCATACCGATCGTCGCGTTTTGTCTTGGCTTTGTACTTCGGATAGCAGTTCCGGATATCAACGTCCGCCGCGCCAAAAGCATTGACCAACCAGCGATACTCACCGCGCACCGCGAGAAACAGCGTGTCGCCTGTCGCCACCATCCCCTTGATGCCGCGCTTGCGAGTGGACGTGGACTTCGGCTCCCACACGGTTCGGGTGTTCTTCGTCTTGATGTCCACTGCCCAAATGTGATCCCGGGCTCCCTTGCCGGCATGGACAAACACCTCCTTGCCGTTGCTGGTCATCCGTTGCGGACCGGTCCAGGCGATGAAGTTGTGACGGCTCCAGAGTTTCTGGCCGAGCAGGTTGGCTTCGAACATCGCCAGACCGTCCTCAGCACACGGCGACCCAACATAAATGCGGTCGCCGGCCGTACAAAGGGCCTGGCAGTACGAGTGGTCGGCCAGCCAACCGCCGGTGCCGTTATGCCCGGTGCTCCACGGCGCGTTCTGCGGCGCGTACATGTCCACATTCGGATAGGGCGTCATCTGGTAGCGCAACTCCAGACCCGGATGCGACAGTGCCGTAAAGCGGTATTTGCCGGGCTTGATGTATTGCCCGGCTTCGTCCTTCAGATTCCAGGGCTCACTGACGGCCCCGGCCGGCCGGTCGCGACGGGCCATGACATTGCGCACACGCCGGCCCTGCAGGTCGTTGACCACCATGGTCACGATTCGCCGCTCAGCCAGATTGTACGAGATCCTGTACGGCGGCAAGTCGGCGGCAGCCGTCGCGTCGGGGATCGGGCCGTCGCCCAGCTCCGTAATCGTGGTGAGCCCGTTAACCTTGCAGACCGCCTTGTCTGTCGTCTCGAGGATAACCAGGCGGATGCCGCGCGTCTTGACCGGCGGAAACGAGAACTGCCGGGCCTCCGGCAGGCGCTTCGCGGGCGGCACCCGTTTCGGCCGCAGCAGCTTCCAGTCGCTCTTGTCCGCAATAGCCGGGTTCACACCGGCCTTGCCCCGAAAGGCATAGAGCTTCACATCCCGGATGTTGCTGCGCAGGACGAGGCCCGAAACCGTTCGCGCCTCGGCCCAGGAAAGTACCAGCCAGGCGGGGTGGAACTTGCTGATCGGCGGCCGCAGAATCCGATTGTTCGTCTTCTTGTCCGGCCCGACGTTGATCCAGGTGCCGCCGCGGGCAAGGTCCGCCGCGGCATAGGTCCGGGGCGGACCCATGTCCGGTTTCAGCGTGTATTCGCTCTCCGCGTTGAAGATCGCCACGGGGGACGCATTGAACAGGCGTTTGGCCGAAAACCGCAAGGCCGGCGGCGGTGTGCCGCCCCGCCAGTTCACCCTGCCCACAATGACGAACACACGAGATTTGGCCGGCTGGGCCAGCGGGATCACATACGGCGTTCCCTGATGCGGCGGCGCCTTCAGTTCCTGCCATTGCGCCGGCTTTGACCGGTCCCCCGGATAAGCGGCGGCGCTTTTCAAATATCGCACACGGTCTTCCGAGCAGATCAGTGAGTGGAAGGTCTGTGCCTGTTTCAAAGCAATCACCAGGGAAAAATCGGTCCCCCGCGTAGCCCGATACTTTGAACGCATCAACGACGACCACGTGTCGCCGGCGGACGTCGCTGCCACCCCCAAAGCCGCTTTCACCAGCTCGGGCGGCGCCGCTGTCTCGCCGTTCTTGAAAATCAAACGGCAGGAAGCCAGATCAATCTGGTCCGGCGCTATCTGCGCCGACAGACCCGACCCCAGCCCCGCGGCGAGCATACAGATGGAGAGGAAAAGCTGAAATCTCGGCATTGATCTTGTCCTTCATTTCGAAACGTCCGGGGATGCATGGAACTCTTCCGCCCGTCGCTTGTCTGGTTTCATTGAAACATATCTTATATGAATTAGAGGTCGAAATCAACGGAAAGTTCCCGGATTTACCTCAAAACCAACCCGTTTCAGGCACAAAATAACGGCGAAATCCACCCAAATCCCCTTGACATCAAAACCAACTCGACCAATACTAATACATATATTATAAGATAAAATATGAATCAGATAAAGCAAAAAACGAGGAAACGACGGCCGCCGGTGAAGCGCAGCCTGATCCTCAGCACGCTGCGCCGGGAGATCCTGGAAGGCACGTTTGAGCCCGGCGAACAGCTGCCGGCGCGCACCGAGCTGATCAGACGCTTCAAGGCGGGAGCAGTGACCGTGCAGCAAGCCGTGGACCGGTTGATTGCCGACGGCTATCTGACCTCGCGCGACCGCAGCGGCACGTTCGTGGCGGAGTGCCCGCCACACCTCTTTCAGTACGGCATCGGGTTTCCCTCGTCGCCGGCCAGTCCGAATTGGGCGCATTACTGGACGGCCATGGCCAATGCCGCCCGCGGTTTCAGCGATCGTTTCGACCGCCGTTTCCGTTTTTATCACAACATCGCTCCCGACCGGAACGGCAGCGCTTTCCCTGAGATGCTCGACGACGTCCGCAACCATCGTCTGGCGGGGTTGATCTTCCCCAGTTTCCCGCATGAACTGTCCGGCACGGAGATTATCGACAACGACACGCTGCCGCGGGTGGCGGTCCATCTCGGTCCGGCGCCGGGGTTCGGCACGATCGGCATGGACAATCTGTCGATGTATGACCGGGCGCTGAACTACCTGGCTGATCGCGGCCACCGCGACATCGCCGTCCTCGCCCTGGCCGTACTGTCCGACGAACAGCTTGACTACGTCACCTCGGGGATCACGGCGCGCGGCATGCGGACCCGGCCGTACTGGGTCCAGCGTCAACCGTACGCCCCCGCGACCTGTGTCGCCCAGGTCTGCCACCTGATGATGCGGCCCGGTCAGACGGACTACCCCGACGCCCTCTTTATCCTGGACGACAACCTGGTACCGATGGCGACCGCGGGACTGCTGGAAGCGGGTGTGCGCGAGGAGAGCCCATTGGAAACCGTCTCCCACTGCAACTTCCCCTGGTCGCTGCCCAGCCATCTGCCGACCAAACGCATCGGCTTCGACATTCGTAAAGTCGTCGCCGCCGGCATCCGGATCATCGACCGGCAACGACTGGGGCAGCCGGCGGAAAGCGTGACGCTGACAGCTCAATTCGACCACGAAGTCGAAGACGACGTGGTTTTGGACGACATCCACAGGAGCGTGTCATGAAGCGGGCATTCACACTGATTGAGCTTCTGGTCGTCGTGGCGATCGTCGCCATCCTCGCGGCCATGCTCCTGCCGGTGCTGAGCAAAGCCAAAGAAAGTGCCCGGCGGATTGTCTGCCTGGGCAAACTCAAACAGCTGGCGCTGGGCACGATCATGTATGCGGAGGACCATGACGGCTCGCTCCCGCACGCTGACGCGGCCGGGTCGCATCGGGACGGCAACGCCTGGGATGATGCCGTTCCCGAACTGGTCGAGCAATGGGTCGCGGCCGACCGAAACATGCTCAAGTGCCCCTCCAACCGAGGCCCGCAACGCCGCGATTACACCCCCGGCATCAACACGTCCGCCTACAACGGCGGGCCCTGGGTGGACCTGACTCTGGGCATGGTGGAAAAAGCTGAGAATCGCTATCCGGGCAATTGGTGTCTGTGGCTGGATCGGGTCGTGCTGAACACGACGTATTCCGACTCCTATGCCCATCGTCGCATCGACAGCAGCAATCATGTGCCCTTCAACCCGCAGGGCGGCAACGCCGTATGGTTGGACATGCATGGGGAATGGATCGATCTCTCCAGCGATTGGCTGCCCGCCGAATGCGCCTACTTC
Organism: uncultured Lentisphaerales bacterium; assembly: GCA_964384625.1. Classification (GTDB taxonomy): domain Bacteria; phylum Verrucomicrobiota; class Lentisphaeria; order JABSQK01; family JABSQK01; genus CAYLNH01. The sequence continues at coordinate 35,164 of CAYLNH010000014.1, read as the reverse complement.
CCGCCGGACTCGATCTTTGTCAGAGGTAACCATCCCAACAACGGCGAGTTTCACATGAAATGGACGGGCGGCGGCCGCTGGACCAAGAACGCGCAGGCCCCCGAGGGCGTGGCAACGTTTCAGTCATGGTTTTGAAACCGCTCTGCGGGATTCCCTGATCACCTGCGAAAGATCAACCCAACAAACAGGCGACCCCGATGCAAGCAAAGCAAAACCGGTCAGCATCTGGATGGGACGGAATAGGACAAGGAACAGGAAGGGCACGAAGTTGTGACTTCACGCTGATCGAACTCCTGGTCGTGGTGGCCATTGTCAGTATTCTCGCAGCCATGCTGCTCCCAGCGCTGAGCAAGGCCAAAGACAAGGCAATCACCGTCACGTGTATGAACCATATGCGCCAGATGGGTATCGCACTCAACAACTACGCTTCGGACCAGAGCGAATACCCGACGAACTACGACAACGGCATCATGGCGACTTCCTGGAACTGGGGCGATGAATGTGGCGGCCGCATGATCGGCGGCCCACCGGCAACGGCTTGGAACTCAACCTACGTCCCCAACCGCTCAGACGCATTCCCGTCCATCAGCGGCACGCAGAACGGCGCCTGGCATCGCGCCGCCGCAGACGGCTATCTGCCGCACGACAACGGCAAACCGATCGAAATCAGTAAATGCCCGGGCAACCTGCCCGGCGGCTACGAATGGGCCGGACGCACGACGGGTGTCTACGTCTACAACGGACCGCACAGCAAGTATAACACCATCGGCAACAACAGCTCGCTGTCCGGTCTCTTCCGCATGGGCTGGCACCACGGCAACGCCGCCAACCGCGTGACGTGGGGCATCCGCTACAACCGTGACGGGGCCAAGGGGCATGATTACAGTGAGATCGCTTTTCTCGCCTGCCCGTCGATGTACGACAAGACCAACCTCTTGATCAAGGAGCCCCACGGCTTCAAACCGATCGAGTCCTACGCCGCCATCGGCTATGGCAACGGTCAGATGGACTGGGGGTTCGTCGGATCCAACCCGGATATTCTATACTACAGCCGCAACTATCTCTACGGCGACCTCCACGCCGAGTTCATCTCTTCAACAACGCGTGGCAACCTGCCATAGCACAGCATTCGAAAGCCAAGTCGCCCCGCCAATGAATACTCCTCAGACTCAGACAACTGCCCTGGCTCAGTGCCTGTTACCGCGGGCTGACCTGCGAACCAAACTCGCCAATGCCTCCGGCCGTATGGCCGATGTCTGGCGCTGCATCAAGCGCCTGGCGCATACCAACCCCGAGGGCAATCCGTGGTTCCTGCCGTTCGTTGCCGCCATGGAACAGGACGACGAGATGATTGCCGCGGCAAAGCAGGCAATCCGCAACTACCTCGACGGCGCCCGCGACGCCGGCAGTTCCGGCTACCTCTTCAATATCTGGTGCTTCGCCTTCCCCCATTGCCGCTGGGCGTTGTGGTTTGATCTCCTGCGGCAATGCGGTTTCTACGACACCGACGAAGCCGACCGGATCGCGGCTGAATTCCTCCTGATCCAGTTTCGCGATCATCACTCCGGACTGCTGATCAAGCCCTACCCTGAATGTGTCGACAACCAGGCCGCTTCCCTGGCGCTCTCGTCGTTTGTCGTCGGCGATATCTTCGCCAACGGCCCGGGCGGCGGGAATATCGCCCGCAAGATGCGCGAGGAAGCCGCACAGCGCCTCGAAGCCATGATCGGCGGCATGCCGAAGACCGGTTACAGCGGCGAAGGCAGTACCTATCAGGGACTCATCGTTGCCTTCGCCGCCCCCTTTCTGAATGAGGTCCTCAACCGCATGCACGGCCGGGAGATGTTTGCTGAACCACTCGCACCGAACGGCACCTCGACCCAAGACATTCTAACCATGACGATGCGGCTGTGGATGCCCGGCGGGCTGCTGCTGCCGTGGGACGACTACGGCTACCAGTTCGGCGTTCGCTTCCCCATTGCCTACCTCGCCAACAAGACACGCGACACCCATTGCCTCCACATCCTGGAGCACGCGGCAAACTGGTCCCGCATCAACTCCGACTCGTCCGGCTGGGGGTTTGACGAAACCATCTGGACCCTGGTCTACTGGCCCGCTGACATTGCAGTCCCACAGGACTCGTCCTGGACCGGTTGGGGAAACGAAGAACTGGGCGCGACCATCGTGGATCCAAAGGGCGAGAACTACCTGATGCAGATGTGGGACGAGACCGGATCCATGTGCTGCCGGGCACACGTGAATCCCAACAGCCTGATTCTTGTGCATCAGGGCATCCCGTTCTCAGCCGACGGCAGCGGCGGCGACAAAAGCCCACACCTGCAGTACGACGGCGCCGTGTACGAACGCAACTTCGGCGCCGGCTCCTTCCAACACATCAATCTCTCCCGCGGCTGCGGCGGCAGTCATAACGCCATCCTGGTTGACGGCGACGAAGGTCTCCGGCCCAGGTCCAATTATGGCCAATGCCGCCTTGTTGAACGCAGTTTCAACGGCCCCGGAATTGTCGGCGACGTGACCAATCTCTACCGGAACGTCTACGACGATTGCCGGACCGTCCGACGTGCCAGTCGGCTGGTCGACAACCGGTTTTGGGTCGTCGAAGACTTCGCTGCGTTCAGTGCGGAACATTCGTTCACCAGTCGCTGGTGGTTCCGGCCGAATGTCAGCCCGGCAAATGACGGTGTTGACGTTGCGACGGCAGAGGGAGCCCTGTTGCAGATGCGCTCTCTGCTGGCTCCAACAAAGGTCGAGATCACACGCGTGGACGGCTATCCCAGGGAACCGGACGGCCGTAGTGACCGCATCGACTTTGCGATCCATTCTTCTACCGAAGCGCGCTGGCTCTGGGTCTTGTGGCCCACCATGGCACTCGAAACGAAGGAGGTCCTGAGCGACGGCTGGCGCGCCTGGCCGATTGACACCCGGGACAACGCCGCTGCAGAACCGACCGGAGAAACCTACGCGATCCATCCCGGCGCCTTCCCCTGGTTTCAGGAGGATACGCCGATCACATCACTCTGGTGTTTCACCCGGACGATCAATCTCGATGGCTTGGCGCGGCCGCAGTTGCGGTTACCGCGCGGCCTGACGGAACGCGCCCAACTGCAGATTAACGGAACGGACGTCGACCTGTCCAAGGCGATCCGGTCGCAGTTGGTGCCGGGCATTCTCGACTGCACGCCGTTCGCTGACAACGGCACGCTGGACCTTCGCCTGTGCATCCCGTTCCCCATCGGCCACGCCGAAAAAGCTGAACGAAAACACCTCTGTGTGCCGGACCAGCCCATGGCCCTCTGCGCGCTTCAGCCGGATACAGAGAAGCTCGCATCCTGGACCTATTGCGACGGACGCATCCAAATCGAGACCACGGCCGGCAATACCTTTGCCCTTGACCATCAACTCATGGACGCATGATGAGCTATACCAAAACCCGACACGATCTGCGGACATTCCTCGACATGGACGGTTTCTGGAGTGATCACACACCGGTCCAGGATCTAATCGACGCGTTAGCCGCCAACAACTGGCAAGTGCAGCAGGCCGCCCTGCTGGCCCTCGGCGATCGCGCCGCGACCAACGCCGTTCCCGCCATCCTGCAATTGCTGGACGACCAGGATCACCTGGATGTGTATGGTGCCCCGAATGTCTGGGACCTGGATGGCTCCGCGGATACCGCGACAACAGAAATCTGGCGCTGTCGGTATCGAGTAAAACAAGCTGCCTGCCGCGCTCTCGCGGCAATCGTCGCGGTCCACGCCAGTGACACCCTCGGACCCGAGGCATTGCGGCGACTGGAACACTACGCCGTCAGCCAGGATGATGACTATCCGGTACGCGTTGCCGCCTGTGAAGCGCTCGCACAGATTGCCGATCCACATAGTCGCAACGTCCTCAAGCAGGCAGCTGCAGACGGTGAATGGTGCACCAAAACGACGGCCGCAAAAGCTTTGAAGAGGATTACAACAAAGTAGCCCGCCTCTCCGAGGCGGACCCCGAAACTGAGCGAAGCGCCAGAAACAGCATCACACCGGAGGTGCTCATTGTAGCGCGGGCCTCTGTCCCGCGGCTCTCCGTCCGGCAGGAAGATCGCGGGACAGAGGATCGCGCTGCATGTGGAGTCAGAACGGCCAGATCAACAGTAAAGGAGAGAATCCGTGCGCATCACAAGAACACTACTGACCCTCATCACTGCGGTTATTCTGCAGAGCATCGCGTTTGGTGGTTCCTTCGCGGAGTTCGACAAGAAGGCCAAAGCCGGCGAACACCTCACCGTTGCGTTTTTCGGCGCCTCACTGACTTGGGGCGCCAACGCCACCGACCACGCCAGGACCTCCTACCGCGCCCGTGTGGCGCAGAAGCTCGAAACGAAGTATCCGGAAGCCCACTTCAGATTCATCGACGGCGCCATCGGCGGCACCAATTCACAACTCGGCGTCTTCCGCCTGCAGCGCGACTGTCTGCAGTACAAGCCGGATCTCGCCTTCCTCGACTTCTCCGCCAACGACGATATCGGCAAGGCCCAGCCCGACCTGCTGGCCGCCTACGAGTCGCTTGTGCGCCGCATCATCACCGAAGGCAAGTGTCCCATGGTCGTTGTCATCTTTCCGTTCAAATGGAACGCCAAGCCCGGCACTGCCGCGGGGATGAAGGGAAGACTGGCGCACATCAAGGTCGCCGACGCCTACAACGTCCCCGTCGGCGACGCCATTGTGCACATCCAGAATCTGGTTGCCAAGAACCCGGACCTCCCGGACAAAATCTGGAATATCGACGCCATCCATCCGGGCGACTTCGGTTACCAGCTGTTCGCCGACGCCGCCTGGCAGGGATTTACCGACGGCCTCAAAAAGAACAAGGTGTGCAAAGCACCGGCAACGATGCTCCATGCCGACACCTACATGACCTGGTCGCGCAATCGGATTTCGCAACTCAAGGATCTCCCGGAAGGCTGGAAGGTCGGGTATGTGAGCCGGGTGTCCGCCTGGTACGACGGCCTCATGAGCCGCTGGCTGGATGACGTCGTCATCGCCAAGAGCATGAAGGTTTCCAAGGACAAGAAAACCAAGAAAGTCACGAGAACCAAACTCGAAGTGAAGCCGATCGTCGTGAAGTTCAAAGCCGCCGGCGTTCTGGTGTTCGGCGAGGAAACGGTAAAATCCGGCAAGTACCTGGCGTTCATCGACGGCAAACCGGCCACCTGGTCGCGCTGGGGCAAGAGCTACACGGAATGGAATTTGAACTCCAAGAAGTTCGGCGGCGGCCGTCAGCACGTCGGCGCCCTCGCCACCGGTCTGGATCCGACCAAAGTGCATACCCTGGAAATCCGTCCGGTCTTTGACAGTGACGAACCGCAGGAACTCCGGCTGGAGAGCATCTGCCTGGCCGGCGGCAAAGCCGAGATTATCGAGTGATCGACGATCAGCAAACCAGTTTTCAGTAAACAGTAATCAATTCAGATCAGGAGAATCATAATGAGCAAAACCCTGTCTATCCTCGCATCCCTTCTCGTACTACTGCCCGGCGTCTGGGCGGAGCAGCCCGGCAACATGATCGGGCGGCAATCCCACAATGAAGGCATCCTCGTGCTGCCGGCCAAAGGCAAAGTCACCATTGACGGCAAACTTGACGACTGGGACCTGTCCGGCCGGATCTGGGTGTTTGCCGACAAAAACGTCCGCAGCCGATTCTCGGCGAAGGTCTCCGCCATGTGGGACAAGGACAACCTGTACTATGTCTGCCGCTGGAAGGATCCGACGCCGATGTTCAGCATGGTCGACCCGGCGTTCAACCCGGAGAACGGCTGGAAAGCCGACTCCGTACAACTGCGCGTCTGGACGGAAGACCAGACCAGTTGGCTGACCACCTGGTACTTTGCCGGCAAGAAGCAACCTGTACTCCACGTCGCCAGATGGAAGGACCGGAAGAATTCGCGCAAGGGCCAGGACGTGACCTTGCTCGCGGCCAAGCCCGGCACCACCGCTCTGGGGCAAGGCGCAGAGATGGCCTACCGCATGGACGAGGATAAGAAAGGTTGCGTTCAAGAGATTAAGATTCCGTGGAATGTCATCTACAAGAACCCGCCGGAGATGAAGGCGGGCGTCGTCTTCCGCATGGGCATGGAATTCCTCTGGGGCGATCCCACCGGCAAGACCTGGCCGATCCATCGGTACGCCGACAACATGCAGCCCGGCCATACCTCACGCGAGTTCTACTGGACCACCACCCGCGCCTGGGGCGATGCGAAACTCGTCGACAAAGGCAATGTACCGAAGCGCAAGTATATCCAGGCCGGCAGCAAACTCGCAGGCACCGTGCCGATCCGCGTGACGCTGCCGAAGGACGCAGTCCGCTTCACGATCGTCATCGAAGACGCCGACGGCAAGATCATCCGCAGCATGGGCGGGCTGGACCCGAACGACTACGCGGTCGAGACCAACGGCGACAACATCGTTGTTGAAGTTCTCTGGGACGGGCTGACCGACAAAGTCTGGAGCGGCAATCACCGAAAGGGCTTCAGCGGCGAGGGCAAACTGGTCAGTGCCGGCAACTACACGGTCCGCGGCCTCTATCATAAGGGGCTGTCCGCGGCGTACGAAATGTGCTTCTACAATCCGGGCACGCCGCCATGGAATACAACCAGCGGCGCCGGCGCCTGGGGCGCAGATCACGCGCACCCGCTCCGCGTCACCCGCGCCGGCGACTGGATGATCGCGTCCTGGGCCTTCGCCGAAGGCGGCCACGGCATCATCGGCATCGGTCCGGACGGCCTGAAGAAGTGGGGCGAGAAGCGCGGCGGCCTGCACATCGCAGCCGACGAAAATTACGTCTACGCCGTCCCCGCCGGCTGGCATCTGAAGCAGGAGGTGATCATCCGGCTCGACAAGAAGAAGGGCACCTACGCGCCGTTTGTTCTGAACGGTAAACCGCGGCCTTTTGAACTGCCGTTGAAGGACATCCTGGAAGGCAAGACCACCGGCAGCATCAACACCATCGCCGCCCACGGCAAGATGCTGGCCGTTGCTCTTAAGGTCGGCGCCAGCGGCGCGGTGCCGCACCGACCCGAACACACCAATGACAAGTCAAACGCCGCGGCAACCGCCGGCAAAGTCGCTATCCTCGATATCGAGACCGCCAAGCTGCAGAAGCTTATCTCGACGCCGCTGCTCAGCAGCATGGCGTTCAGTCCCAGGGGCCGGCTCTATGGCGTCGCCAACGGCACGGTCGTCAGCGTTGATGTCACCGCCGGCAAGACCAACTCAGTCAAGACACCGGGCCTGGCGAAGGCCTCTGCCGTCGCCGTCGATCACAACGGCAACGTCGTGGTTACGGACGTCGGTCCGGACAGCCAGGTAAAGGCCTACTCGCCCGACGGCAAGCTGGTCTACACTTGCGGCCGGAAGGGCGGACGCCCGATCCGCGGCACGTTCGAGCCCCAGGGAATGATGCGAATGAGCTCGGTGGCGGTCGATGCTGAAGGCCGCGTCTGGGTGGTGGAAAGCTGGTCCTACCCCCGACGGGTTTCCGTCTGGGGCAAGGACGGCAAACTCGTTCGCGACTACATCGGCAACACCGGCTATGCCGGTACCGGTTGTTTCCTGCACGATCAAGATCCGACACTCGGCTATGTCGGTCCGATCGAAATCAAGCTCGACAAGAAAACGCGCAAGTGGAAAGTGACGCAGATCCTCTGGGTGCCGGACAAAGCGAAAGGCGAGAGTTTCGAGATTCCATTCAAGTCGCACGTCACCTCGCAACGCTTCCGCAGTGACGTCAGCGGCACAATGCGGGAGTACCTGTATGCACACGACCCACGCGGCGGCATCGGCAACGTGATCTTCATGGAGCGCAACGGCAAGTGGCAGCCGGCAGCAGCCGTTTGTCTGGCCGGCCACATCTCCGGAGGCTTTAGTCATCACGGCGTCATCACCAGTCAGCCCAGCGGCGAACTCGCAGGGCTTAACGCCTATGACGGCGTCTTCTGGAACGACAAGAACAAGGACGGCAAGGTCCAGCGAGCCGAATGCGAAATCGTCAAGACGAAGAACCCCGGCAAGGCCCACGCCAAGAACCGCAAGGAAAAGGGCGGCGCGGCAATCTCGTTGTACAACGGCTGGGGCGGCCGCATCGGTCACGATCTGGTCTTCTACGTCAACGGCATCCAACAAGTGAAACCCGTCGGCTTCACGGACGACGGCGCGCCGATCTACACCAGGGACAGCATCAAACCCATCGGCGTCAACGAGCGCGGCGACCTGGTTCCGGTGCCCGAAGAGGACCTCCTGCTGTGTCTGAGCTGGAAAGGCTATGCCGGGCCGACCCGCGTCGCCGGCATCGACACGAAGACCGGCAAGGTCCGCTGGTCCTACCCGAACCCCTACCCCGGCGTTCATGGCTCGCATCGTGCAACCATGCCGAAGCCCGGACTGTTGATCGGCCCGCTGAAGATTCTCGGCGTCGTCAACACGACCAAGGCCGGCCGCGTGTTCGCCATGCGCGGCAACCTCGGTCAGGACTTCTTTATGACCACCGACGGCGTCTTCGTCGGTACCATGTTCGAGGACGGCCGTCTGCCGGGCATGACTTTGCCCGGTGAAGAAGAGCAACTGAACGGCGTACCGATGGAAGGCTTCAGTAACGGCGGCGAACCGTTCAACGGCTGCCTGACCACGCAGGACGACGGCAAGACCCGTATGACCACCGGCTTTCCGCGACAGGCCGCGATGGTCCTCGAAGTCAAAGGCTTTAACTCGATCCGGCGGTTCAAGGGCGAACCTATCAAGCTCGACGCGCAACTGCTGGCGAAGATAAAGACGGACAACGCGAAGCGCGAAGCCGCCAGAGCCAAAGCCGGCGCCAAGGAGTATGCGATCGAGAAACTGACACCGAAGGTCGATGGCAAAGCCGACGAGTGGAAGGACATCCCGGCCGTGACGATGAGTCGTCAGGGCTCGCCGTTGTCCGGCTCGGCGAAGCTCGCGCATGACGGCAAGACGCTCTATGCCCTGTTCGAAGTCAAGGACGACAGCACTTGGCGCAACGAAGGCAAGGAGTTTTCGCGCCTGTTCAAGACCGGCGACGCCGTTGATATCCAACTGAGTCCGACGGCAAACAAATCGCGCGGCCCCAAACAGGGGGACCTGCGAGTGGTCATCGCCAATCTCAACCGCAAGCCGACTGCGGTTGTGATGCAGCCGAAGTCCAAAGCCGGCGCCACGGCGCGCAAAGTCTACACCTCGCCCGTTGCCCCGCGCACGTTTGACCGCGTGGAGATTCTGAAGGCCGCGAAGGTCAAGGTCACGAAGGGCGGCGGCAAGTACATCGTCGAAGCCGCGATCCCCATGGCAGCCATCGGCATGAAGGCGTCCGGCAAGATCAGTGGCGATCTTGGTTTCATCAGTTCCGATGCCGCCGGCAAAATTAACACCGCCCGAACGTACTGGGCGAATAAGAAGACAAACCTGGTCAACGACGAGCCGGCCGAGTCCTGGCTCGAACCACATGAGTGGGGAGAGTTGGTGTTCGAGTAAGACCGCGGCAGAGTCGAAGGAATCGAGTGAATCGAATGAATCGATTTGCTCGATGCCTTCGATTCGGTCGGCCGCATGGGGTACGCTGACACAGAGTAAGGCGCAGCGGGTGCCAGCATTCCGAAGACTTTGTCGGCGGAGCAAGGACTGGGAGAAGCGCAGAAGACTGCTTAGATTTGAGTTCCGCCTCGGAGAGGCGGGCTACTTTGTGTACGACCGCGGAAAAAGACTCAGGAAAGGATCATTTGGGTTAAGGAGAGAATCACATGAACAAAACCCTTCTGCTGCTGCTTTGCAGTGCCTCCATGTTCGCCGGTGACCTGTTCGACAAGAACGGGGCGCTCACGCCCGTCTTCACAAAGGACAACGTGGACACGAAGAAATCCGTCGCCATACCGGGCAATACCCCCGTCAAGCCTGGCGTCATTCGCGTCAACCGCAAAGGCCATCATCGGCCGTGGAGTACGGCATCGACCGGAGAACTGACGGACTGCCACTTTGTCATCGCGCTGAAGCGGCCGCAGGCTGTCGGCTCCGTCCTCGTCGTCGGCCGCTATGACGTCAGCTTCCTGCGGCCCGGCGCCTCACTGGATGCAATGGACGACGCGAATTGGACCAAGGTTCGCTACCCCGGGGAGGCGCGACGCGCCGTCCGTATCGTGCCGCTGCCCAAGGGTACGATGACCAGTGCTTTGCGTCTGAGCGGTCCCGGCAACGTGGACAAGTCCGGGAAGTTCCGGCGGTCGGTGTCGCTGGCTAGTGCGTTTGCCGGGCGCTATGTAAACATCACGCCGATGGCCGAACTGCGGACCAGTTCGACGGCACAAACCAAGGGGGGCTTTCGCCCCAACCCGCGACAGGCGAACCCGGAGACACTGGTTGACGGATCCCTGATGTACCGCAACTGGAGCAGCGCCCAACGGGACAAGCCAATCACGGCTGACAAGCCGGAGACCATCATCCTCGACTGGCACAAGCCGCAAACCATGCGCGGTTGTGTATTTCTCATTGGCGCCCACGAGTCGGGTGCCGGCTCCATTGTCGTCCAGCGCTTCATCGGCAAAGGAGATCCTGACGAAACTGTTGACGCGCAGTGGCAGACCATCACGACCATCAAGCCACTTCATCCGTGGCGTCCGCCGCACTGCTGGGAAGCCGCGGCTGACTTCGGCAAGGACGTCACGACGCGGGCGCTGCGTTTCGTCATGCCCGCCGGGCTGCCGAAGGAACAGGCCAAGGGCGGCAGGGAAGGCGTCAATCCCAAGGGGATCTCGTTCGGCGAGATCGTGGTTCTTCAGGACCTCCACGACAGCCCAGCACCAAAGTCGATCAAGCGTCGTGGCGGCCTGCCTGCCGGCGTGTTGCCGATCACCTTTCAGATGCCGGCGAAGGGCAAGGCCTCTATCCGGATCGTCAATGGGAAGGGCGAGATCGTCAAGAACCTGATTAATGGACAAGCGTTCGAAGCCGGTGAGCAGACGGTCCTCTGGGATCTGGCAACGATCGACGACTACTTCCCGCCGTTCGCTCTGCCCACGCACCCGCACTACCGCAAGGGGGCACTGAAGGTCGGTGAACTAACCCGAACCGCGGCCGCCGGGAAGTATCGCTGGGAAGGCATCTGGCACCCGGGACTGAAGTTCGAGTACCTCTACTCCTTCTACCCGCTGAAGAAACACAACCTCGCGTGGATCACCGCCGACAACACCGGCGGCTGGCTCGCCGACCACAACCCGCCGGAAACCCTCGTCCGCGTCGGCAACAAGATGTGGGTCGGCACCTTCTGCGAAGCCGGTCAAGCCATCCTCGAAGCGGACCTCGACATGAGGAAGCTCTGGGGCTCCAACCGCATCTGGCTCGCGTGCCCGCGCGTGATGGCCGCGAGCGGCGATAAGGTCTACTACCTCGAGCAGGGCGGCTGGGCGAAGAAGGTCGTTATGATCGAGATCGATACAAAGACCAAGAGATCCCGCCGGCTGACGGGGCGCGACAAGGCCAAGGATGAGAAGATCGACATCCAGGGCCTCGCAGTTGTCGGGACGCGCGCGTTCTTCAGCAACATGGCCACCGGTGAAGTGACCGTGATCGACATCTCGGCCAATCTCAAGGCCCGCCCCGCAGGCTTCGGGTGGAACAAGGTCTACAAGGTGCTCGAACACGAGAAAATGAAGGTTCTGAAGACACTGAAGATCGCCAAGCCCTCGCGCATCCGGCCGTACGACGCCAACCATCTGGCACTCGTCTCCGACAAGTCCGTGCTTCTGCTGAAACTCAATGACTACAAGATCAAGCCGTTAATCACTGGACTCACCAACCCGCGAGGTCTGGCGATCGACGCAGCCAAAAACGTGTACGTCGGCGAGATGAAGCCGGTGCACCAGGTGAAGGTCTTCAATGCGTCCAGTAAGCTGGTCCGCACCTTCGGCAAGCCTGGGCCGCACAAGATCGGCGCGTTCGACAACGATAATCTGGAAAGCCCGGCCGGCGTCGAAGTCGATGCCAAGGGCAATGTCTGGGTCTGCGAACTGAACCACGAACTCAAGCGGACCAGTGTCTGGGACAAGAACGGCAAGTGCATCAACCAGGTGCTTGGTCCCACGCTCTATGGCGGCGGCGGCGACATCGATCCGCAGAATGGGAACCGGTTCTTCTACAAAGGTAAGGAGTTCCTTCGCGATCCCAAGACCAAAAAGATCAAGCTGGTCAAGCAGATCTGGCGCGGCGACAACGATGAATACGATCGCTTCTTCAAGAAAGCCGGCCACAACTTCGGCGGCGCGTCGCCGGCGTACCCGTTCTATAACGGCGGCAAACTGTTCTTCACCAGTTGGCAGGGCTGGGCCGCCGGCGCCAACACCACGCTGTGGCTCTACGACGACGACCGCGTACGCCCGGTGGCGGCAATCGGCTCACTGCCGCCATGGATCCGCAAGAAGTTCGGCATCGGCAAGGACGACCCGAGGATCTGTGCCTGGACCGACGCCAACGACGACGGCAAGGTGCAGAAGGAGGAGTTGCGGACCGGGGAGATCACCTACGACGGCAAGCCCTGGAACAAGTGCGGAGCGACTTGGCAGTTCCGCATGAACCAGAAGTTCGAAGCCGCGGTCAGCGACGGCAGCTACAACGCCGCCGGACTCGCATGGTACCGCGTCGAGAAACTCTCCGACAAGGGCTTCCCCATCTACAAACTGCCGACCGCATTCCACAAACTGCCGTTCCGTGGTCTTGATCACGCGGCCGATGGTGTCTTCACCGACCGCCACGGCAACGGCATTACCCTTGACGAATACGTCGTCAGCATGAAGCCGGACGGTACGGTCAACTGGCGCTACAAAAATCGCTGGCCCGGTCTGCACTCCGGCCATCACACCACAGCCCGCGGCAACGAGCCCGGTGTGCTGATCGCCACTACGCGCTTTCTCGGATCCGGTATCGCAAACGACGCCGTCGGCGAAGTCATCTGTATCGGCAGCAACCTGGGATCGACCCACCTGTTCACGGAAGACGGCTTCTACGTCGACAACGCCTTCCAGGATACGCGCGTCGGTCTGGCGTGGCGCATGAACACGCCGCCGTCTCCGGAAGTGCTCGCGAAGATGTCGCTCGGCGACGAACACTTCGGCGGCACGCTGAACTATGTGAAGGGCGAGGACGGCAAGTATCACTTCCGTTTTGTCGTTGGTCAGCCACATTGCTCCGTCGTGGAGATGCGCGGGCTCGACAAGGTGGCCAGCCTTCCTGGTGGCCAAGTTACGGTTACGAATGAACACCTGGCAAAGGCGGAAGAACTGCGACTCCTGCGAGCCAGGAAGACCATGCAGCGCAAAGAATACACCATCCGTAAAATGGCGAAGGTCGTCATTGACGGCAATAGCAAGGAGTGGCCCAAGGAGCGCATCGACGGCTTTGCGTTGGGATACGATGACACCAATCTCTATGTCCTCTTCTCCGGAAGAGATGACCGGGCGCCGTTCAAGAACGCGACGACCGACACCTTTCTCGAATGCTTCAAGAAAGGTGACGTGGTTGATGTCAAACTCGAGACGAAAGCCGGCGGCAACGCGAAACGGACTGCCGGTGCAGAGGGTGACATCCGGCTGAGTTTCACGCAAGTCCAAGGCAAGCCAACCGCGATCCTCTATGACTTCGTCGTCCCCGGCACACCGAAGAACGCCAAGCTGTCATTCTCGTCACCGTGGCGGACGATCTACATCGATCGCGTTTCGATCCTGGCCGAGGCCAAGATCGCCGTGATCCGCAAGGGTAACAACTACACCTTGGAAGCGGCCGTACCGCTCAAGTCCATCCATCTCGATCCGAAGGCGACGCCCGTCATCCGCGGGGACGTCGGCCGAGTGCATTCGGACCAGACCGGCACGCGCGCGGTCGGCCGCACCTACTGGAGCAACAAGAACACCAACATCACCGCCGACGTCCCCAGCGAGGCCATGATCCAGCCCAGTCTCTGGGGCAAGTTCCGATTCGAGTAGAGCGTCGCGAGCCGACTCAGGCCAGCAGCCGCACCAGCGGCTTCACCTGCGTACGCGCGGAGACGGCCTCGAAGGCCGCGCTGATGTCGTCGAGCGCGAAGGCCTTGCTCTGGTCGACCCAGATGGAGGCATCGAGTTTACCGGCCTTGACATACTCACAAACCTGCTCGTGGGTCTCGCCTTCGCTATAGCCGCCCTTGTACAGCGTAAAGGTCCCCTTCGACAGACCGGGTTTCAACGCGACGTTCGCGATGTCGTCCAGACCGTAGATGCCGAGCGTTCCCTGATCCGCAACACAGCTCAAGCCCAGCTCTGCCGTTACCGGCGTGCCGATTACATCGACGACGACATCGAAGCCGGCCGGCGACAAAGCCAGGGCCTGGTCTTTGACATCATCAGCTTTGTAATCGATGAACGCGGTGCAGCCGACGCGCTCGGTTTCCGTCTTGCGCTTGGCCGAGCCGATCAAGACCACCTTGCCGGCACCCAGGTTGACGGCGTGGTTGGCCATAGACAAACCGTTGGAGCCGGAACCGATCACCAGCACGTTTGCGCCCGCATCGATGCCGATGCGGCTGACATAGCTCAACGTCTCGCGCCAGGTGATGAACATCGTGCCGGCCGCGGCGTCAACTCCTTCCGGCAGCACGCGGTTGACCATATGTGCTTTCCATTGGCCTTCGCCCAAACCATCGTCCTTCATCGCCTGCCAATCGCGACCGACCGTGTATTCGGAGAACCCACCCCAGGAGCTGCCGACGTCGTCCGTGCCCGGGTGGCCAACGCGCGTGATCAGGTCGCCGGCCTGCAGGTTCTTCACCTTGCTCCCACATTCGATGACTTTGCCGATGCTTTCATGGCCGAGGATGGACGGCAGCTGGATCCAGTGGCAGAACGGCGGGTGGTACTGCAAGAGGTGGTTGTCGGTGCCGGTGCAGACCGCGCCGTATTGCGTTTCACACAGGACTTCGTACTCGCCGATCGTCGGCTTGGGCAAGTCCTGGACCTCCAGTTTGCCGGGTTCGGTAATGACTGCTGCTTTCACGGTTTTTTCCTTTTGCTCATATTCAGTCAGGTCGGAATTGCTATTCCGTTATGTCACAAGCATCCTGCTTGTGCTTCCTGTGTATCACAAGCATCCCTGCTTGTGTTTCTGTTCTCGCGCTCTGCAGAGAACGGGGTTAGCTATCCTGCCTACAGCGTTTTCTGCAACGCCTACAGCGTTGAACTCTTCATCATTCGCAACCTGGGGGTGGCCGCAGGCCTACCCCAGGCTCACTTCTGTCACGCCTTCAGCGTGACGATGTCGGACATGAGCAAGGATGCTCATGATACATCGGAACGGACAGGAGCAAGGATGCTCATGATACATCGGAACGGACAGGAGCAAGATGCTCATGATACATCGGAACGGACAGGAGCAGGGATGCTCATGATACATCGGCAAAGAGTCCTCAGTAGTTCAGGGGGCCGGGGCCTTTGTAGTTCTGCGGATGCGCCAGTCGGGCGCCCATGCCGGACGGCTCGCCGTACGGGCGGAACGGTACGCGCGCGGCAATTTCATCGAGTTTCGCAAGGACCTCCTTGGGCAGCGGCCCGGCTTCGATGGATTCCACGTTCTGCTCCAGTTCATTCACGTTGCGGGCGCCCATCAGGACGGTATCGACATTCGGGTTGGACGCGACAAAGCGGATCGCCATGTCCGCAACCGTCATTCCGAGTTCGTCACACAACGCATACAGATCCTTGAACTGCTGTCGACGTTCCGGATGCAGCCAGTAGATGTCGTCGTTGTAAACGGCGTCGTATTTGGTGGCCAGCCCGCCCTGCTGCAGCGGCGACCCGGCGATCACGCCGACACCCAAATCCTTCGCCGCCTGGATGACCACGTCTTTCGCTTCGCGATAAAGGATGGAGTAGTTGAACGCGGTCAGGACGACATCGAATTTGCCGCTCTTCACCAGGTGCCCGAGTTCCGTCACCCCGGTGCCGCCGAGACCGATGTATTTGATCACGCCCTGCTCTTTGTAATCGAGCAAAACGTCCAACGCCGGACCTTCGACGTTCAGCATGTCGGTCCACCAATCGAAATGCCCCGGACGATCCGGCTCATGGATCATCAGCATATCGATGTGGTCCGTGCCGAGAAGCGTCAACGAGTTTTCGACGGACGCCTTAATGACATCCGGGTTCTGCGGTTCGAAGGTATCGGGTTTTCCGCCGATCTTGGTCGACAGGATTTCCGGTCGACCGGTGGTCTGGAAGATTTTGCCCAAGACCATTTCGCTTTGCCCATAGCCCGGCGCGGTATCAACATAATTCACGCCCAGGTCATAGGCGCGCCGCACCGTTTCGATGGCGGCGTCGAGCTGGCCGTCGCCGCCGGCGACAAACAAGCCGCCCAGCGCCAGTCGGCTGACCTGCAGGTCCGTTTTGCCCAGTTGTGTCGTCTTCATGGTTCTATTCCTTCGTTGCGGTTGCGACGCGGTTGTCCACTGACACCTGAATCTATCCAGGGACCTCGTTTCGGCTATTGGCATTTTCATCGATTTATAGCATATTTTATCGATTATGCCTGAGATAACGCCGGCCATCCGCTTCCATATCCGAACCAGCCATGACCCGCATTGGCATGAGCCGCCGCGGCTGTTGTACGACTGTGAACTGGTCTGGCTGAGCGGGGGACGATTCCAGTTGCGCATCGAGGACCGGGAGTTCAGCATGCAGCCCGGGGATGTCGTGATCATTGGACCATTTATCGATCACGAGAGCTGGACCCGCTCCGATCAGACCGCCAAACGGAACTGTCTTCATTTCGACTGGGACCGGTCGCACAGCCACATCAAGTCGCCATTGTTCTGCCCCTACGGCAACGTCTACGAAGCGAAGTACATGCACCCGGTCAACGAGGCCTTTGCCGGTTGTCTGCGGTTGGTTTCACCGGCGGCGGCGAACCAGCCGATCCTGCCGGTTCTGGAGGATATCTTCGAACGTCTGGCGGCCGGCGACGGCATCGGCGAGACGCTGATGTACTCCGTGCTGCACTACTTCCTGCACCTGCAGGGACGCCGGGAGCCCGAACGCGTCGTCTCGCAGTCGGAGCGGGCGATTCGCGAGTTGAAGAACTTCATCGACGCGCACTACGCCGAGAGGCTGACGCTGGAGGACTTCAGCGATCTGGCGCAATTGAGCCCCAGCCATCTGTGCCAGGCTTTCCGCCGGTCGATCGGCATGCCGCCGATCCGGTATCTCAACGAACTGCGTTTGTCCCATGCCTGCCGCCTGCTGCGGAACAGCGATCTGAACGTAGGCGAAATCGGCCGGGCGGTCGGGTTCCCGGACAACAATTACTTCGCACGTTTCTTCAAACGCAAAAAAGGCCTCTCGCCGGGCGCCTTTGCCCGGCGCCACGGCCGATAGCTCCACCCACTGCGAAAAGGGTGCGGGACCGGGTTCCTGCTTTCCGAGAAGAGACGCCAGGCTCCGCTTGGGAAGTATGTATACCCCCTTCAGTTCAACCGGCACGCCCGACACTCCGCGCGAAACGCCTTCCCGCCCGCCACGTCTCGTGCCGAAAGATGAAAAACCGAGGCGGCGAAGAAACTGTGGAGTCCCGTCGACGGACCTATTTTGCGGGCTTCTGCAGCGGTGATTTGCCGAGAGCGGTCCGCATGGAGATCAAGGCATAGGCCGTACACAGTACGGGGCTGGTCTCGTAGTAGCGCCCGTTCTTGTTGACCCAGAAGCCGTCTTTGTCCTGCATTTCGAGAAACTGCCCGATCAGTTCTTCCCGCCATTTGTGCTTTTTGCCGGCAGCATCGGTAATGGTCTCGATGCCGTACGCCTGAAGGGCCCGACTCATGACGTGCAGGTAGTAGTAGTGTCCCTGGGCGCCCATGCCGGGATTTTCGGTAAGGGTGTAGTTCTTCTTCAGATAATCCATGGCGGCTTTGACGCGCGGATCCTTCTGCGTCAGACCGGCATAGATCATGGACTTCAAGCCGGCGTAGGTCATCGAGCCGGAGCTGACGAGTGAGGTCGTCTTTTCCTTGCCGTCGCGACTGCCGGCCTTACTCTCGTTCGGGCGGTAGATGAATCCGCCGCGGTCGCGGGGATCCTCGCTGACATAGGGCTGCTTATTGGTTTCGGGCAGATTCTGGACCTTGGTCAGGAACTCCTGCATCGCAGTCCACATCTGCTTATTCTGCTTCTGTACTTCGGGATCCTTGGCCAGCGGCTCCTGATCGAGATACTCGGTATAGTAGAGGGCTTCGGCGGCGAACGCGCCGTTCGACAGGTCGGCGCGGGTGGTTTTGCCGTAACCGATGCCGCCGTAGTCGACGGCGCTCTTGTCCCGGAACTGGGTACTCTTCAGATAGGCGCGTGCTTTGCGCATGACCGGGATGTACTCCTTCCGTCCCAGCGTGGCGTAGCACAGCAGCACCACAGACGTCGTGTAGTTCGGGTAGAAGGCGCTCATGTCCGGGTGTTTCTTATGGGTCTTGGCCGGGAAGATAGCGCCGTTATCCTGGATGAAACCGTCGATGTACTTCAGTGCCTTGTTGATGGCGGCTTCGCGTTTGGCGGCGGGCGCGCCGGGCGCCTGATGCAGGGCCATGACACACAGGGCGGTGATCGCCGGATGCTTCATGCGCCCCCAGGAACCGTCCTTATTCTGCGTCTTGATCAGGTAGTCGGCGCCTTCGACCATTGCCGTTTCCGCCTTCTTCGCGAGCGCCGCATCGACCGTTACATCCTCGGCCCGGGCGAAACCGGACAGGATCAGAAGCATGGCAATACATGCCAGACCGTGTGTTTTGCTGATCATCATGATCTCCTTCTTCTGCTTATTCATTCTGCTGCTGTACAAATCCGTTCGTTGCGGCTTGCCGCCACCCGGCGCCCGCGCCGACAACCGACCAGCGGCAACGCCGGACAGCCGCCCAGACAGCGGTCGCGCACCGCGCAATCGCGGCATTCCGTTTGTTGGGAATGACGTTGCAGCCGCCGACGGAATTCATTTGCCGACGGGCTCTGCCAGACCTCCGCCAGACTCCGTTCTTTCAGATTACCAATAACCTCCCGCCCCAGGAATGTACACGGCAGGACGTCCAGACCGGTGGAGACGCCGACACTGCCCCGCAGTCCGGAGCAGCCCTCGACATGCGAAGGATCGAGGAACTCCAACGGCTCGTTGCCGCCGACAATGGCCGGCGTCAGACAGCAGTCATAGCCGACGCGCATCGTGCCGTGCAGTTTCAGCATGGCCCGCTGCAAGCCGTCGCAGACCGTCTGGGCCGGCAGTTCCGCCAGCGGCCGGCTGCAGTGCTCCCCGCGGCCGACGGGTTTGTAGGCGAGGAAGATCACGCCGTACAGCTGCGGTCGACTCAGACAGAATTCGGCGATATCGTCCAGCTCGTCAAAATTGGCGGCCGACAGGGTTACCTGCAGGACGGTGCGGATGCGGGCGGCGCGCAGGCGTTCCAGGGCCTCCTTGAAATGCTCAAAACCGGTACGGCGCCAACGGGCGAACGTCTCGCCGACGCCTTCGAGACTGAGGGCGACCGCCCCGCAGCAGTGCCGCATGGCCGCCAGCAGCCCGACTCCCAGATGCATGCCGTTGGTCGACAGGTTCGGGACGACGCCGGCCTCGCGGCACAACGCCAGGATCTCCCGGATGTGCGGGTGCGACAGCGGTTCGCCGCCGCCCAGAGCCAGTTGGCAGACCCCGCTGTCGCGGCATTGCCGGATCACCAGCTCGACATCCTCCAGCGGGACATGCGCGCCGTCCGGCACGGCATTGGCATAGCAGTGCGGACACTGCATCCGGCAGTTCCCGGTGATCTGAAAGTCCACCAGCGTCGGCGCCGCGAAAACGTGGAAATCAACGTCCGGCCGGAAATCGCCGGCGGCCTTGACGCGGCGTGTTCGGCGCTTGGGCGACCAGGCGATCATCGACTGGAGTTGTCGGGCCATGGCGGCGGCTTCCGGGCCAGCGGCGGTCTCCCGCCGGTGAAAGACGCGGAGGGCGAGTTCGAAGGCGTCGCGATCCAGTTCGATCAGGGTTGCCTCCGCCGGATCATAGAGGATGCCGCCGTCGGGTTCGTCGCGCAGAATGATCGGCATGGCCCTGGTGTTACGCATCGCCGTGGTCCTTCTGCCGCCGCCGCCAGGCTTTACGAATCAGGCGTTCGAGGGCAAAGAGCAGAGCCAGCCCGGCGACCAGCAATCCGAGGATGACGGTGTTGCTCACCGTCCGGTCCGCCGTCGCCTTGACCAGCTTCGGCATTGGTTTGACCACCGCCGTGTCGCTCGTCGCCGCAGCGGGCGTCGTCGTTGCCGGAGTGGTGTCGGAAGCCGCTGCCGTCGCATCGGTCTCGGGTTCGACCACGACCCATTCAGCGGCCGACGAGGAGTTCGTCGTAAATCCAGTTCTGACCCGCAGAATCTTCATCTATCGAGGGTCTCCAGGTGTGCCTGTTCGGTTGCGGGCAGATCGGTCATCGGCTTGGCAATCTGCAGCCGGACGCGGTCGCCGGTCTGCAGTTCGGCACGATGACGATCCTTGATGCGGACAGTACGGCCGCTATCGAGTTTGGCCAGGATCTCGCGGTAGAAACCGTAGAACCACACCCGCTCGATCACGGCGTTGCCGGCGGCGTCGACGCCGCAATCGAACTCCTCGGGCCGGACCAGGTAGTGGTGATCGTCTTTCAGGCCGTTGCCGGACCAGCCGAAGCAGTCGCGGAGTTCGGCGCCGGTAAAGTAGTTGGTATCGCCGACGAACGCCGCGACCCAGGCGGTTGCCGGCCGGGCGTACACCTGCTGCGGCGGGCCGTGGTCGACGACGCGGCCGTCCTTCAGCAGGTAAATGCGATCGCTGAAGAAGAAGGCTTCGGTCTGGTCGTGGGTCGCGATAATCGTGGTTGTGCCGTGGGCCACAAGGTAGTCCTGCAGTCGTTTGTAGAGCGTCTGCTTGATCATCTGGTCAACGTTGCTGAAGGGTTCGTCGAGCAGCAGCAGCTTCGGCTGCACCGCCAGGGTCCGGGCCAGCGCGACCCGCTGCTGCTCGCCGCCGGAAAGGAAATCGATCGACCGCTCCTGCAGTGCGGCGATATCCAGGAGTTCGAGCAACTGCGAAACCCGGGTCCGCCGTTCGGCCCGGGCCAGGTGCGTCAAGCCGAGCTCGATGTTGCGGCGCACGTTCAGATGCGGAAAGAGCGAGAACTCCTGAAAGAACAGGGAGAACCCGCGGTCTTCGGCGCGCACCTTGCTCCCGTCGGCGTCGGACAGCAGCGCCTCTCCCCAGCGGAGTTCGCCGTTCTGATGCGCCTCGAGGCCCATGATGATCCGCAGCAGGCTTGTCTTGCCGCTGCCGCTGGGGCCGAGCAGGGAGATGACCGCGCCGTCTTCCACCTGCACACAGACATCGCGCAGGATCTCCTTACGGCCGACGGTCAGGCTGATGTGTTCGGCGTTAAGCATGGTTTGCCGCGCGCTCCTGTGAAAACCACCGGCTCATGGCGAAGACCGGGTAGATCGACAATACGACCAGACAGAGGGCGTACACCGAGCTCTCCGGCAGGGCGGTGACGCCGGCGCGTTCATAGAGCCGCAGCGCCAGGTTGCTGTAGTCAAACGGCCGCAGCACCAACGCCAGAGTCAACTCGCGCGCGACACAGATGAAAACCAACAGGCTGCCGATCACCAGGTAGCGCCGCAGCAGCGGCAACTGCACGCGGAAGACGGCGAAGGCGCGGCCCTTGCCGAGCGTCAACACGGCTTCGTCCAGCCGCCGGGACAAGCCCCGCATACCGCCGACGAGGCTGAAGTAGGCGAAGCAGAGGTACCGCAGAACGCAGGCGCAGAGCAGCAGCAGGATGGTCTCGGAGAACAGCGGGCCGAGGCGGGTATTGGCCAGGTCGCGGGTGATAAAGAGCATCGCAATCGCCAGCACCATCGCCGGCACGACGAAGTTGGCGCTGACCACCCAGGTTGCCGCCGGCAACATCCGGCCGCGCCCGCGGTGCCGCGCGAGGAAGACCAGCACGGCCGCCAACAGCAGACAGATCGCGGCGGTCGAGACGGCCAGAATGACGGTTCGCGCCACGTCTCCGAACAGCGTGCCGAGATTCATCTGCCGCAGTGTGCGGCTGCACCACCAGCTCAACAGGACGCCGGGCACGACAAACCCGGCCAGCACCGGCAAGGCGGTTGCCGCCGCAACCAGCCAGCCGCGCGCACCGGCCGGACGCCGGCGCCGGCCGGGCGCCGGACGGTTTGTCAGATTCTCGAAGCGCCGGCTCCGCGTGATCCAGGCGAAGGCCGCCAGCGCCAGCAGCGGCCCCGCGCCGACGGCCAGCGACAGCCGCGCTGCCAACGTCGGCGAATACATGGAGAACCAGGTGTCGTAGATCGCCACCGACGCCGTCTGGAGCCCGAGCAGGTGGGCCACGCCGTAGTCGCTGAGAACCGCCATCGACACCAGCAGCCCGCCGAGGAACAACGCCGGCGCGCACAGCGGCAGGACAACCTTGCGGCACACCTGAAACCGTGAAAGACCGAGACTGCGGCCCATCTCGACATAGGAGACCGACTGGCTCTGCAGCGTGACCTTCAGCGGCAGGTAGACATAGGGGTAGAGCGTCAGCGCGAAGCAGAGTGCCGCCGCCCAGACGTTCTCGACTTCGATACCCAGCTTGTACCAGCGATGCGCCAGCCAGCCGTAAACCATGGCGACCAGATAGGGCGGCAGGACAAACGGCAGACACAGGGCCGCAGCCAGAAACCGACGCCCGGGGAAGTCAACATACACCACCGCCATGGCCGCCGCCGTGCCCAGCACCAGAGCCAATGTCGCGCTCGCGGCCACCAGCAGAATCGTTGTCCGGCCCACCGAAAACAGGTAGGAAGTGCCGAGCCGCGGCAACTCCTGGCCGCCGCCGGCAAGCGCCCGCCAGGCCACGTAGCACAGCGGCAGGACGAGTCCGAGCAGGAGCAGGCTCCAGAGTGTGCGTCGCATATGGTTGCCTCGAACTAACAGAAAGACCGGGACCCGTTGCCGCCGGACCCCGGTCGCCTTCATGAGTAGTGCGCCCGACTATTTGTCGAAATTGATCTCATTAAGATAGTTGATGATCTCCTGACGATGCTTGTTCGCCTTGGCGATCGCGACGAAGTTCGCCTTGAACCTGCCGTCCTCGACGGATTCCTGACCCAGCTTGCGGTTCACCTCGGGCAACGGCAAGTCCTGGTTGCACGGGTAGGTGTAGAGGGCGTTGGTCATGTAGTACTGGGCGAAATCGCCGACCAGGAATTCCATGAACCGGGTTGCCGCGGCGCGATTCCTGTCGGCCTTGGTCAGGCCGACTCCGCTGGACAGCACGTAAGCGCCCTTGCCGGACTGGTTCGGGAAGAAGACGTTGGCCGCCTGCCCCCAGGCCCGCTGGTCGTCGCGGCTGAGCATGAGCCCCATGTAGTAGGAGTTGCCGATCGAGATGTCGGCCTTGCCTTCGAAAATCGCGCGGACCTGGGCGCGGTCATTGCCGGTCGGCTTGCGGGCGAGGTTCGCCTTCAACCCTTTGATGAAGGCCTTGGTCTTCTCCAGGCCGATCGACTCGGCCATCTGACAGAACAGGCTGATGTTGTAGTTGTGGTAGCCCGAACGGATGGCAATTCTGCCTTTCCATTTCGGGTGCGCCAGGTCTTCGTAGGTGGACAGCTCTTCCGGCTTGACCCGATCCTTCGAATAGTAAATCGCCCGCGCCCGATACGACGGGATGAAATAATAACCGTCGGCATCACGAAACTGCGGTTTCAGTTTGGCATCCAGCGTTTTCGAGGAGAACCTGGCAAGCAGCTTCTTTTCCTTGGCCGCTTCCAGCACATCCACGGTCTTGGTAATGACCAGGTCGGCCTCGGTCGGCCGCGCCTGCAGCCGCGGCAGCAGTCCCTTATCCACATAAAGTGCCTTGATCTCAGTGCCGGTCTTCTTCTGATAGTACTTGAACAGCGGCGCCAGATGCGATTCGGTCCGGTCCGTGATGACCCGGATCGTGTCGCCGGCCGAAACCCCGGCAATCGGGATGACGCTCAACAGGACGGCAAGGATTTTCCACACAGCTCGCTTCATCAATGGCTTCCTTTTGTGAAGACTCGGTTAAGAACTTGATTCTCCGGGCCTTGCATGCATATGCCCTGCCAATCCCCGTACTATCGCCGATATCTGCCTGAAAGCCAGTCAACAACGCGTCCGTCCCCGTCATGTCGCGGTATCCCGGCGCACCTCGGCGAACAACAAACGAGCATTGCCTGCACTGCACTTGTGCAGGCTTGACGCCTGCTGCTGAACAACGGTCTGAATGTCGGCGGAATCGGCCGGGCAGTCGACTTCCCGGACAACAGTTCCTTCGCTCGTTTTCTTCAAGCGCAAACCTTCCCAATGCGCTTCTGTCGGCGGCGGTGATCCTGGATACTCATGGTTTTCGAGCACAACGACAATCTTGATCGTGGTCCAGGATCGGAGCGAAGCGATTTTCCGCCGGTGACGGCTGATTCCGTAAGCCCTGAATTACTGCCCTTCTTTGCCTCGAGTCCCGACTCTCAATAGGTTGGGAACCTGCGGCACTTGCGGATCTGTCACCGGTATGAAGTCCGCGCACCTCCCCTGTGTTCCCACCGCTTTGGCCGGCGCGCCGGCCAAAGCGGTGGGAACACGGGAACTGGAGGTGGCTGTCTGGTGTAGGTGACCGATCCTGAAACTCCGCACCGCGAACTCCTTCGCCAAGGCTTCGGCGTTCAAGAGGGTGCGGGATCTCTAGGCGGACCGCGAAGGGCAGTAATCGAGGGCTTACCTGATTCCGGCCCGGCGCATTGACACATCTCCGACAAGCTGTAGCGTCCCCGACCAATCCAACCTGCCCAGGAGTCAAGGAGATGCTTGAGACTGCCGACGAGTTGAGTGCCGAAGTTCCGGTTGTTGGGGAGTATGACGTCGTCGTTTGCGGCGGCGGCCCGGCCGGTCTGGCCGCGGCACTGGCGGCCCGTCGGTCAGGATATCGAGTCCTGCTGATTGAGTCCCTGGCCCAGCTTGGCGGGATGGCCACCAGCGGCCTGGTTTGCCACTGGCTTGGCGGCCGAACGTGCAGTACCCGGGAGTGGGTCGTTGGCGGCATTTTCCGCGAACTGACCGAGGCTGCCGTGGCCGAGGGAACGGCGGTCCTGCCCATGGCCGACGATTTTGAGGGCGTCACCTACACGCCCTATGGCCAGTACAAAGGCGCCTTGCTGGCGGGGGTTCCCTACGACCCGTTTGCCATGACCTGTCTGATTGAGCGGACGTTGCGCGATGCCGGGGTCGAAATTCTGCTTCAATGCCGCGTGATGGGCGGAGTCGCTGAGGGAAATCGGCTGCAGGGGATCGTGGTTTCAGGGAAGAGCGGACCATTCATGGTCCGAGGCGAGGTCTTCGTGGACGCCACCGGCGATGCGGATCTGGCCGCCGGCAGTGGCTGCGCCTTCCGCCAGGGAGACGAAGCGGACGGCGACATTGCCGGCGTCAGTCTGATGCTGCAATTGGAGAACGTGGACGAACAATCGTTCATCGCGGCAGTCGCGGAGGAGGATGACCCGCGCCAACGGCAGCGGATCAAGACGCTGCGCGAACGAGGGGAGTTCCCGTTTCCCATGGACATCTTCGTCTTCGTAAAGTTGAATATGCCGGGCCGGTTCATGGTTAACGGCAACTGGGCGCCGGCCGAGGACGCGACCGATCCGGTCTGGCGCACCGGCGCCTTGCTCGACTTGCGGGCCCGCGTTCCCGAACTGCTGCGCATTTTCCGCACGCATTTCCCCGGACTGGAAGCCTGCACGCTGCGCGCCATCGCCAGCGACCTGGGAGTCCGTGAAACCCGCCGCATCGAAGCGCAATCACGGTTGACAGTCGCCGACCTGCAGGCCGGCACCCCTTGCCCGGATGCCATAGGACTGTCTGCTTACGGCTGGGATCTGGGCGGCAGCCGGAACAAAGGACAACCGATGCACGGACAGTCGAAACCCGAGGTCGTCCCCATCCCCTTCGGCATCATGGTCCCGCGCGACGCGGCCAACCTGATCTGTCCCGGACGCGCGGTCTGCGTCGAACGACAGGTTCTCGGTCCGCTCCGCGTCATGGCGCCGATCATGGCCATGGGCGAGGCCGCCGGCACGGCCGCCGCCCAAGCCTGTGAGCACCGTCAATCGTTCAGTGAGCTTGACACGGAACAGCTGCGCAACACTCTTCGCCGGAACGGCGCCCTCGTGGACCTGCAGTTGGAACCGGTAACCTGAAGAAAGGAGAGGCATGTCGCCAGAGATGACTTCCAAGGAACGTGTGCTTTGCGCCGTTGCTTTGCAGCAGCCCGATCGCGTACCGATGGATTTTCACGGGAACCAGTGGGTTCTGGAACGCCTGCACAAAGACCTCCGAACCACGTCACATCAGGACCTGCTGCAGCGATTGCACAGCGACGTCGTCGATCTGCGCGGCGTTGTCGATCCCGTCTACTGCGGGCCGGTGCCGTACACGCGCGAACTGCCGGACAAGGTCAGAGAGAGCTTCTGGGGCTGGCGGCAGAAGACCGTCGAAGCCGCTTGCGGCCCGGAAGAGACGTTTGTCGACCCGCCGCTGGCGGACGCCGCGACAATCGTCGAACTCGCAGCACACACCTGGCCGCAGCCCGACTGGTTTGATTTCACCGACTTCGCCACACGGCTCGAACCTTGGGCCGATTTCGCCGTCATGGCCAGCGGCGCCAGCGTCCTGCAGCACCCCTCGTTCCTGCGCGGCATCGACACGTTGATGATGGACTTCGCCATGCGGCCGGAGCTAGCCGACTACGTCATGGATCAATTCACGGACTTCTACGTCGGCTATTTCGACCGCATGTTCACCGCGGCCGCCGGCCGCATCGATATCCTGCGGCAGGCCGACGACCTGGGGACGCAGCGCGGGCTGTTTGTCAGCCCCGACATGTTCCGCAGATTCATCAAGCCGCGGATCGCGCGGCTGGTCGATATGGCACACAGCCACAAGGTGAAATTCATGTACCACTCCTGCGGGGCCATCGTGCCGCTGATCGAGGACCTCATCGAGATCGGCGTCGATATTCTCGACCCACTGCAGGCCGCCGCCGACGGCATGGAACCCCAACTTCTGAAGGACGCCTTCGGTGACCGCATCTGCCTGCACGGCGGCATCTGTACGCAGTATCTGCTGCCGAACGGCACGCCCGAGGAAGTGCGGGCGGAAGTGCAGCGCCGGATCGATATCTTCGGGCAGGGCGGCGGCTACATCCTGGCCCCCTGCCACGTCCTGCAGTTGGATGTGCCGACCGCGAACATCCTCGCCATGAGCGAAACCGGACTCGCGTGGGAACAGTGATCCGCAGTCGCTCGTGTCCGCTCGCCGCGACCTCCCGGATTGCATTCAACTTGCCCGGCAGCGATTTTTGGTTTCGGCGACAACCCCCAGACGGGCGATCGCGGGCCGTGGCCCAACCACGCCTACGCCACGGGTGGCGTGCCGGAAAGCAGCAACTCGCTCTGTCTCGGCGGTAATATCGTCGTGCGCAAACCGGGGCAATTGCGCTTTGCGGCCGACGGCGGCGTGCAGAGCTGGTTTTGAATCTTCGCATTCCTGCGAAGACTGCTGCTACTCTCCTAATAATCGCTCCGACCGGCGGAACCGACGTGGCGAGAGCCCGGTGTGTTTGCGGAAGAACCGCGAAAAATAGAGCGGATCGCTGAAGCCCAGGTCGAAAGCGATTTCCTTCACCGCCGCGTGGGTGAGCAGCAGTCGTTCCCCCGCCGCTTTCACCGCCTGCTGCGTCATGTACTGCTTCAACGAGATCCCCATATCCTGGCGGAACTGCGTCGACAGATTGCCCGGCGTCATCCCCATCGCGCGGGCCAGATCCTGCACCTGCAGGCCGATGCCCGGCGCATCCCGCAGCAATTCAAAGACGCGACCGTACTTCGACAACGACCGCAGAAACCGTTCGTTGCGCCCTGCATTGGCCGCCAGGAATTTGCTGACGTAGCGCCAGACAACGCTGATCATCGCCACCTGCTCGGTCAAGCCGTTTGCTTCCCGACACGCAGTGCAGGCCTCCCAGAAATGCGCTTCCAAAGCGGGCGCGACCAAAGCCTGGTTCACGCCGTCCAACAGGCCGAAGCCCGTTTTGAACTGCGCCTGAAAACGCACTGCCAGGATACGGGCGGGGGCGTCGCACCAATGCGAGAAGACACAGTTGACCGGGAACAACCGCACATCTCCGGCCCGCAATCGGAAGCGGCCGGACTCGTTCTCTTCATACACCTCGCCCTCGACGACACCAAACAATGCATCATAGGGCCGGACAAAGTTCCGACTGCTCCAGTTCTGCGGCTTCACCGAGCACTCGGCGATCCCGATGAGCTGCAGCTCCACATGGTTCCCCAGATCCAGAGGAAGGTAGAAATTTTGTAATTTGTCCATGTTTTCCGATGTCTATATATCTACCATAGCCAGTTATGAAAAGGTAATATTGTTACACAGCAGGTCGAATATTTCAATTCATCTATCCTCAGCAATAACGAGGAGATGTCCGGATTACTCGGACATGAGCGGGGATGCTCAGGATACAGCGGAAGAAGAAACACGGTCGAAAGGAGAACTGGAAATGAAAGCCGGGAAACTGACATATCACGGGCAGAGGACGCTTCGGGCCAACCAGGTGTTTCGTGCCGAAGTCGTGATTGAATCGGCAACGGCAATCCAGCCGGGCGGCAGACTCGTGCTCGCGGCGCGCCACATGTCCGATCTCGGCGATCCGCAAATGGACGACCCGCAAGCTGAGAACTACATCGAAGTCATCAGCCGGCAAGGCACGGCCTGGGAGTTGATGCCGGCCAACGACTGGAAGCGGCATCCATGGAATCGCGGCATCGACCTGCGCCTGACCGCCGGCGAACTGGCGGCGGGCGATGCGGTCCGGGTGCTGCTGGGACCGGAAGGGTCCTGCGGCTACCGCGCCCAGAGTTTCGTGGAAGAATCATTCCGCTTCCGTCTCGGCATTGCGCCCGACGGCGAACAATGGCTCGTCAACGATGACGAACCCATGTCCTGCCGCGTGATCGGCAACGCCGCGACGGCCCTGCGCGTCACCGTTTCGGCTGTGAACGGGACAACGCAGAAGGTCCACCTGAAACCGGAGGATGCCTACGGCAACGTCGCGTCGTCCGGGCCGGCGGAAGTAGAGCTCTGGCTGGATGACCATCGTTTTCTCGGCAAGGAGGTCCTTGCGGCCGGGAAGCCGGTGGAGCTCGACGTTGAACTGCCGACCGACGGCCGGCACTGGGTGACCGCCGCCACTGCGGACGCATCGCTGTTCGGCCGCAGCAATCCCTTCGGTCCGTCCATGAACGGGCTGCAGCTCTACTGGGGCGAGATCCATGCGCAGTCCGGCTTGTGCGACGGCACCAACTCACCGGCGTATCTTTACGACTACGCCCGCCATGCGGCCGGACTGGATTTCGCATCCGTGACGAGTCATGATTTTGAATTGACGCCAGGCGATTGGGAGGAGATCACCGCGGCAACCAAGGCAGCGCATGTGCCGGGAGAGTTTGTCACATTCCTCGGTTACGAATGGTCCGGCGCCGGGGATCGCGGCGGCGATCACAACATCTATTTTCTCGATGACGAAGGCCCGTTGATCTACAATGGCTCCTACCGCGCCTATCCCGCGTGGGACCCCGCCGCGGGACACGCCACCGACGCCATCGACATCCGCGAGACAGTCGCCCAACTGGACGGCCATACGTGTATGGTCATCCCGCACGGCGGCGGACGCACCTGCAATCTCGACTTCTTCGATGCCGCCGCCATGCCTCTGCTGGAAGTGCATTCCTGCCATCGGTCCTATGACCACATCGCGAAAGACGCCGTGCGGCGCGGCCTGCGCGTGGGGTTTATCGGCGGCAGTGACGACCATCGCGGCGCCATCGGCGACAGCCACGTCTGCGCCCGCGACCGGTTCTTCTCATCGCACAACGGACTGGTGGCGGTCTACGCCAAAGAGCTCACGCGAGAAGCACTCTGGGATGCATTCCACAAGCGCCGGACCTACGCCACCAACGGCGCGCGCATGGTCCTTGATGTCCGTCTGGACGACACGCTGATGGGCGGCGAACTGCAGGCGGAGGCCGGGCAATCCCTGCGCTTTTGTATCACGGCCTGGCTCGACGGTATGCTCGATCGCGTGGAGCTGTTGCGCGGCACGGAGGTCATCGAAGAACGCAGTGGCCGCGGCAATAAGAACCCGACGTTCGAGCACGAGTTCGAGTTGTCCGCTGTACCGGGAGAGACGGCCTATTGGCTGCGCGTCTTCCAGACCGACGGCGGCAAGGCCTGGACCAGTCCTATCTGGGTAACGGCGCGGTAGTGCATGGCGTTCAGTGGTCGGTGGTAAGTGGTGAATTGTCAGTGGTCAGCGCCCCAATGCCCTCTCACTCCGTGAGCGACGGAATAGGCGCGAACTCTGTTTGTATCACAAGCACGTGTCCCGGCGAAACCTTCAGGCGAAGACGGATCCCTGGTTGTGTCCGGACATGGGCAGGGATGCTCATGATACGATCTCGGATAGTTGTTCAGAAGAGAGTGGGGACGGATTTAACGGTATGTGGGGCGCACTTCAGTCCCGGGAACACGGGAAGATTGGATGACGCCGGTCGGGCCGGAGCCGGCAGAGATGCCGGCGTTCCGGCGGCAGGACCTCACCGTGCAAGTCAAGCACGATATGACTGTGGCTTTGCTTGCGCACCACCACTCGGAACAGCAGTGTTGGGATATGGCAAAAGAACGGGCAGACATTCTCCTGGTGAAGCAGGGCCTGGTGGAAAGCCGGAATCAGGCGCAGTTGGCGATCCGCGAGGGCCGCGTGCGGGTCGGCGCCGATCATGTGGTCGGCAATCCCAGTGAGAAACTGCTGCCCGATGCGGAACTGAATATCATCCAGCCCTGCCCCTTCGTCAGCCGCGGCGCCTACAAGCTGGAACCGGCACTGGAGCAGTTCCTGCCGGATCTGACCGGCTTGACCGCACTGGATGTCGGCGCCTCGACCGGCGGGTTCACCGATCTCATGCTGCAGCGCGGCGCCGTGAAGGTCTATGCCGTCGACTGCGGTTACGGTCAGCTCCATTTGAAACTGCGCGAAGACGAACGTGTGATCTGTCTGGAACGCGTGAACGCGCGCTACCTGACGGAGGAGCATGTGCCGGAACTCGTCAACGTCTTCGTCACGGATGTGTCGTTCATCTCGCTGACCAAGATCCTGCCGCCGGCGGCGGCGCGACTGAAGCCGGACGCCTGGATGTTCGCCTTGATCAAGCCGCAGTTCGAGGCGGGCCGCGAACATCTGAAGAAGGGTGTGGTAACGGACGAAACCATACGACGCGAATGCGTTGACCGCATTGTGACGTTCGCTGTGAAAGAACTGCTTTGGCGGCACATGGCGACGATCCCCGCGCCCATCAAAGGCCCCAAAGGCAATCAGGAGTTCATTGCAGTGTTCCGGAATGCCGGCGGATGAGTGGCGGCCAGTAATGCCGGCGGCGGCCGAACAGGTCCGTCAACCATAACGGACAAACAACACATCATCCGGCGTGACGCTACAGGATGGACGATCGGCGATCGTCCCCGGATCCTCCCTGGTCCAGATGCTCTGGAGCCTTGCATCCGCGGGGATGGGCAGGAGGTCCTGCGACAACTCGACAAGGAGGTCCTTGTCGGCGCGGCGGTTGAAGATGCCGAACCAGCCGGAGCCCGCCGCAGTCGCGTCCGGCGTATGCCAGATCTCAACGTTGTCCGCGCGTTTGACCGGCCTGCCGATAACGCCGTTCCGGTTGCATGCGAGCATGTCCGAATTGGTAATCAGCTCGAAGGAATACTCGTCGGTCGTCGGCAGGTCTCCGCCCATCATCAGCGGTGACGCACCCAATGCCTGCATGGTGATGAAGGTGCGCTTCTGCGCTTCGTTCAATCGGCTCATACGTTTGTAGCCCTTGCCATGCAGATCGGCCTTTTCCTCGGCATCCTCGGGTTCGATCGGCTGGTTCACTTTCAGGTGGCCGAAGGGGATCATGTCCTGATCCAGCCAGAAGCCTTGTGGTACTTTGCCGTAGGCCTCAAGGAACTCGGCCCAACGCTGGAAGGTGAATTGGAAATAGACGCGGTCATCCCAGACGTCACCGGTGATGCGCATCATGTTGGCTTTGGCAAACGTGTTTATCGCCGCCGGGTCGTGACCGTTGCCGGGGGACAGGCTGAGAACAATCTCGCGATCGACATTCTCGATCGCCTTGACGACGGCCTCGATTTCCTTCGGATGCGGCACAATGTCGTCGTACTTAATGAAGTCCACACCCCAATCCGCATGCACCCGGATGATACTGTCATAGAACGCCTGACCGCCGGGGTGGTCGACGTCGACGCCGACGTTGTCGGGACACCATCTACAGGTGTTGTCCAGCTGCGCAATATCCTGCGCGTGATACTCGGTGCCGAGGATCGGGACGTTGGCTTCGACCGCCGGCTTGCCGATGCCGCGCATCATATGGATGCCGAACTTCACGCCGGCGTCGTGCACGCGGTCGATGATCGGCTGCAGTCCGTTCGGAAACGCCCAGCGCGCGGGATTCGGCCGGCCGTAGTCATCGAGGACCTGTTGTTTCATCGGCCGCGCCGGGAATTCTTCGCCGGGTTTCAGCTCGTACTCGCGGTACCAGCCGCCGTCGAGCACGAGATACTCGTAGCCGTGCGGTTTCAGGCGTTCGACGAAGACATCGAGGTTCCGCAGCAGTGCGGCTTCGTTGGCGCGGCAGCCGTAACAGTCAAAGCTGTTCCAGCCCATCGGGGGAGTCGGAGTATGTTTGAGCATGGGGGTTGTCGCCCCGCACGAGCGGGGCCCTTCCAGGAGCTGTCGGGTGTCGGGTATCGGGAGTAAAACCAGCCGGACTTGCCCGAACGTCGAGGGACGCGCAGGCATTCGGGCCCGGTTTCCGCTGAAGCTCCTTCAGCGGAGTCCATGGGAGCGGAGTGCAGCTCCGCGTGCCGTGTGCGACTGCGGCGCGGGGGCAAGACCCCTACTCCTGAATGACCTTCGGCTTGGCCTCCGGCTTTGCCGCGGGCTTGTTTCCGCCGGTATCGGCGGTCAGAATCCAGGCGGCGGTAGCGGCCAGGACGGCGACCAGAATGATGACGAGAATGACGATCCGTTTCTGCTGAGCTTTCATCGCAGCACCTCCTTCCTGCAAGTGTACCTCGTTTAACGTGTGGTTCAACTGAATTCCAGCGCCAGACCCCGCGATGCACGCCTGCCCCGGGTCCCGTTCCGCGGCATGGAAAATCATGGCAGCCGGAGTAGTGTATCGACTTCAGGGAGGGATGCTGCTGAGGATACCCGTGGAAACGAACCGGCCCCAAGATAACCCATTTCTGACAGCGCCGCAACGGCCGCACGTCGCGGTGGTGAAAGGTGATGATCCCTACGCCAATACCTGCGCGGCTCTGGCACAGATCGACCTCGCCGCGGCCGCCGGTAAACGCGTTCTGCTGAAACCGAACGTCGGCCGTGTTGCCGCACCGGCCTCCGGCGTCATTACCAACCCTCAAGTCGTGGCGGCGGCAATCGATGCCTTCCAGGCGGCCGGCGCCCGGGTGTCGGTGGGCGAAAGCCCGATCGTCGGCGTCAAGACCGAAGAAGCCTTCGACGCCCTGGGCTTGACGACGATCGCCGCCGAACGCGATTGTCCGCTGCTCAATCTGGATGCCCGTCGTTACGTCAGAGTCGAAATCCCACATGGCCGTGCGATTCAGGAACTCAAAGTCTGCCCGGACGTACTGGAGCATGATCTCGTGGTCTCGATTCCGGTGATGAAAACGCATATGCATACCGGCGTCACGCTGTCGGTGAAGAACATGAAGGGCTGCCTCTGGCGGCGCAGCAAGGTGGACCTGCACATGCTGCCGCCGGTGGAGGGTGAATCCGATCGCCCGCTGAACATCGCCATCGCCGACATGTCCGGCGTTCTGCGGCCGCACCTGTCGATCATCGACGGTACGGTCGGCATGGAAGGCCTGGGCCCGAGCGCCGGGCGGGCCAAGCCGTTCGGAGTCGTGGTGGCGGGCGCCGATCCCTTTGCCGCCGACGCCGTCGCCTGCCGGCTGATGGGCATCAACGCGACGGACATTCCGCACTTGCGCATCGCCGGCACGCGGGGGTACGGCGTCCTGGACCTGGATGATCTCGACGTCAGCCCAACCAACTGGCAGGATTGGGTCAGTCCCTTTGCCCCGCCGCCGGCCAGTCCGGACATCGCCTTCCCCGGCACGGAGATCTTCGACCGGCAGTCCTGTAGTGCCTGTCAGTCGACGTTGCTGCTTTTCCTGAAGCGCTACGGCGAGCAGTTGCTGGACTACTTCCCCGAAGATCATCCGATCCGCATCGCCATCGGCCAGGGACACGACAGCCTGCCGCCCGGGACGTTATGCATCGGGAACTGCACGTCGGCCCACAAAGACGACTGCATCTTTGTCCGCGGCTGTCCACCGGTTGCCAGTGCGATTCTGCGTAAGGTGCAAGGCGCCGCCGAAGGCGGCGAGTAGGAAGGGTTCCATTTGGAGCGCCGGCATTCTGCCGGCCTAATCGGAGCGCCGGCATTCTGCCGGCCTAATCGGAGCGCCGGCACTCTGCCGGCCTAATCGGAGCGCCGGCATTCTGCCGGCCTAATCGGAGACTCGGGACAAGGAGAGATGCGTGGGAGAATCAAGGAGGATGGGCAAGCCATGGCGTGAGATCCGACCGTGGCAGCCAAAGCAGGGCACGTGGTACAGCAGGGGCTACATCCCCCACCGGGATGAACCGGGGTTGATCCAGGGAATTACCTTCCACCTCGGCGACTCGCTGCCGCAGTCAGTGCTCAGTCGACTGCAGGAAGAACTCGCAGTGTACGAGGAGTCGTTGCGACGGCACGACAGGAAGGGCGACCTACAACGGATCTTCCATCGTTTTTGCCCTGAATTCCGCTGATTTGAGCTTAATGGGG
>CAYLNH010000013.1:0-53496 GCA_964384625.1 uncultured Lentisphaerales bacterium | reverse complement strand
CAGCAAGCACCTGCCTTGACACATGGGCGCACCCTGCGGGGTGTGCCCAAACCGGTGGCAGCCAGAGGTGTCCGGCGATAGCGAGGACCTGACTCCACACATGGGCGCACCCTGCGGGGTGTGCCCAAACCGGTGGCAGCCTGAGGTGTACACGGCGACAGCAAGCAGTTGGCAGCACATATGGGTGCACCCTGCGGGGTGTGCCCACACTGGTGGCAGGACGGCATCGTGAAGAAATGCACCCCACGCCACTACGGCATTGCACCGTCATGTAATACGTCAGTCACGAGTGGGCCCCCGACCTGCGTCCCCTGCCAAGAACCAGGAAAACGATCCCACAAAACGTGGCAACTTTCAAGTCCGCAAGAAACCAGCCTGTTGAATGCCAATTAGTTACAACGCAAGCCACGAAAGTTCGGCCGGCCCACCGACCATCACACCGGCAGGCTTAACCTGCCGGTGTGATGGTCGGTGGACTATAGACGCAGGCGGCGTCGGGTTGGCTGGGCCGACCACTGCTCCAGCAGGTCAAGCCTGCTGGTGGCAGGAGAGCAGCACGCAGGGGCCACTCCCCGTAACTGACGCATTGCACCGTCATGCCGGATAGACTTGCTCTCGTGCCGGGGGTAGGCTAGTGTGCTGTTTTGCTGAAGAAGTGGCAATAAACCAGGGCGCTTGACGTTGTCTGGTGGGTAGCTCTGTTTGGAAACCGGACTGAAATCTCGAGAGGAGAATCGTTGATGCGTATCCTGACGATTGTCGTTGGTTGTCTGGCAGCTCTGATGCTCAGTGGCTGCCTGGAGCTGAAGGAAAAACTGGTGCTCAACGCCGACGGCTCCGGCGAACTGCATCTGGACTATACCTTGTCGCCGGACGCCCTGGCGCAGATTCAGAGTCTGCGGCTGCCCCCGGTCGACAGCGTCGCCACGCCGATACTGCAGCCGTTTCCCATCAACGAGGCCGAACTGCGGCAACTGGCCGGCAGCGACGCCGAACTCAAGTCGGTCACGGTTGTCACCACAGCGAACGGCGGGCGTCAGATCAAGGCGGTCTTCAGCTTCGCATCCGTCCGCAAGTTCGCCCGCTCGGAGGCCGCCGCTCTGTGCCGGATTCGAATGACCGCAACGCAGGACAACGATGTCCTGCTGCAACTCAAAACACTGGGCATGGATTACGCCGATTGGAAGCTGCCGCGTCGTGATCAGACGGAGCTTGAACAACGGTTTGCCGTGCTGAAGCTCGGCGCTAAAGATCTGAAGTATCGGTTGGACGTGGTCGTTCCCGGCGTCGTCAAGGGCGGCAACGCCGCGACAACCGAGGGTGCGACGGCCGGTTGGACCTACACCGGCGCCGACCTCAAACTGGAGCAGCTCATTGGTACCGACAAACGCTTTGTCGTGCCGGCCGTCCAGTTCACTCCGAAAGACCTGAAGGTGAAGCTGCCGGTGGACGCGCGCTTCGGCCGCAACCTCCGCCTGGTCGACCCCGAGCAGGTCAAGCTGCGCCTGACCGGGATGTCCATCAAGCAGGTGCTGAATGTCAAACCAGGCGAGAACGAAGCCAACGAGCAGGCAACCTTCCGGCACAACCAGGTGCGGCTGGCCATGCGGCTGACCTGCCCGGAGGGCATGACGCCCGTTGCCTATGAAATGCCGCAGATGACTGAGCTGATCACGGGCGCCGGGAAGAACCTGGTTGTGCCGATGCCGCCGGTGTTCGGCTACCGCCGTCAGGTCCCCCGGATGCGCGGCCGGAACACCAGCCGCGAGTTCGCCGTCTACGTCATGTTTGCCACCGCCGAGCAAACACAGCAGTTCAGCCTTGTCCGCGGCAGCTTCGTCTTCCATTACGCCGGCGGCACCGAAGAGAAAGAACTGCCGCCCGCCGCCGAGTGGCCCAACGGCGCGCTGGCCATCAAAACACCGGCCGGCCGCGAGGCCGAAATCTCTATTCCGGAAGACGGCAAGCTTCGCATCGCCCATGACCCTGACGCCGCCCTGGAAGTCGGCGCCCTGTTTATCACCAGGGCCGACGGCAGGATGGCGCCGATCCGCCGGGTCTCGCGCAGCGTGCACACGCCGAAGGATCCGAAGGATCGAAAGACTGCAGTCACTGTGGTCGAGGGCGACATCGACAAGACCAGCAAGATCAAAGTTACCTACTACAAGAATCTGCAGCGCGAACTGGTCCCCTTCCGAATCGAAAATCTCGACCGCGGCAAAGCCATGCCTGAAGTGACGATCGAGGACCTCTCCGGCCGGTCGCTGCGGCTGCTGGCCACGATTGCCGCCCATTCCCAGGATGTTCGCGCCGTCGCCGTCGCGCCCAACGGCGTTGTCGTCGCCAGCGGCGGACTCGACGGCAAGATCGTTCTCTCCGCCATCGGCAAGCAGACCAGCAAGACCTTTAACGCCCACGCCAACGGCGTCAACGATGTGGCCTTTACGCCGGACGGCAAAACACTCGTTTCGGTCGGCCAGGACAAGGTGGTGCGCGTCTGGAACGTCGCCGACGCCAGGGAACTCGCCGCTTTGACCGGCAGCAAGTCCAGTGTGCGCGCGGTGGACGTCACCCCCGACGGCCGGTTCGCCGTCACCGGCGCCCTGGACAACCTCGTGCGGATCTGGGATCTCGAGCAGAAAAAGCAGGTCCGTACCCTCGAACGCCACACCCGCGGCATTCGCACGATCGATGTCGCCAAAGACGGCAAACAGATCCTCAGCGGCGGGTTGGACCGCAAGATGATCCTCTGGGATTTCGCTACCGGCAAACCGCTGCATACACTGACCGGCCACAAGTTTTCCGTCCGCGGTCTGCAGATCTCGCCAAACGGCAAACTGGCGGCATCCGGGGCCGACGACATGACTGTACGGCTCTGGGATCTGGCCACCGGCAAAGAGATCCGCGAATACAAGGGCCACACCAATCTCGTGTCCGGCGTCTGCTTCCTCGCCGACAACAAACGGTTTGCCGCGGCGGACATGGAAGGCTCAATCCGAATCTGGGACGTCGCCAGCGAGGAACAGCTTGCGGCCTATAAGGGCAAAGGCGTTTCGATCCTGTGCCTGGCGGTCGACGCCGGCGGCGTCCTCGCCGCCGGTACCCGCGACGGCAAGATCCTGGTACTCCAGCTCCCCGTCGTCGAAGAAGAATAACCCGCGTGATCAAGCGGGCGGGCAGCGGGGCCGCGCCCGGCGGGATGGCCTGGGTGACAATCCGCGGGCGCGACCTGGTGTCGGCGTTGATCGTGCCGCACGCCGCGGCAATACGTCGCGTTGACTCTCTGGCAATTCGGATTACTATAGCTTCGAGCGTCCGAGAGGAGCGTGTATGAGTGCCAAGATGAACGTCGTTCAGGTGGGGGTCGGCAATTTCGGCGAAGCCCGCCGGAATTTCATGCGGGAGACCGGGTTGTTCAAGCTGGTTGCGTGCTACGATATTTCCGCGGAGATGATGGCCCGGGCCGAAGCAGAAGACGGCGCCCGCCCGACCGGCAGCTACGCGGAACTGCTGGACACGCCCGATATCGAGGCCGTAATTGTCTCGACCGGCGGCAAGTTCCATGCCGAACAGGTGCAGCAGGCGGCTGATCGCGGGCTGCATGTATTCGTGGAAAAGCCATTGTGCGCCACAGCTGCAGAAGTGGACATTATTCTGGACGCCGGCCGGCGCAACGACGTGGTAATCGGCTGCGGCCATCACGACCATTCGTCCGAAGCGGTTTCGAAGACCATCAAGGGCATGCTGGACGACGGTGCATTCGGCAAGGTTGCCGCGTTTGAAGCGACCACGTGTCATTCGGGCAGCTGGCATATCAAGCCGGGCGACTGGCGGGGTGATCCGGCGAAGAATCCCGGCGGCATGCTGTTCCAGTGCGGGGTGCACAAGATCCACGAACTGCTGTTTTACTTCGGCCCGATTCGAAGTGTTTTTGCCGGCATGCGTTACGACGTCAACGAAGGCACGGGCACGGCCGATGCGGCGCTTTGTCAGTTGTTCTTTGAGAGCGGGCTGATCGGTTCGCTGAACGCCTACCATGTCAGTCCCTACCGGCATACGTTGAGCATTTTCGGTTCGAAACTGAACCTTTACCGCGACAGCCGGTTTTTCCACGAGGGCGAACGGATCGTCACGCAGACGAGTGATTGGGACAACACCTACGAGCCGCATGAACCGCTGGTGATCGAAGGCGACAACGAGGCCAACGGCAACCTGCGGAGTTTTTATGCTGCGGTTCGCGAGGGCGGCACCTGCTATCCGTCGGCGTTGGACGGCGCGCGCGCGGTCGAGGTGGTGTTTGCGGCGGAGGAATCGGCGCGCACCGGCTGTCGGGTGGACGTTCGGCAACTGTAAGACATACGCGAAGCGCAGAACACAACGTAGCGCTTGAGTCCGTTGGCGCGCAATTTGGCGCGTGGCGCCGCAGCTCTTCCTTCCGCGCGAAGCGCCAAAATGCGGGGTCAAGGGGGCCACCGCCTCCTTGCGGGGTTTGGGATAGAGACCCATTCCTATCCGCGCCGCGGCCAACAACACAGCTCGTGGCTCCGTTCGCACGCAATCCGGCGCATGGCGCCGCAGCTCTTCCTCCCGGCATTCATCCCGCACTGCAGGATCCCGCCGATGTGGGGCAGCGCCCCGGTTCTTCGCTCGACAAAGTCTGCAACGGGTTTTTCATAAAACACGATCTAAGAAACCGGGGGGTGGCGGCGTCCTACACTCGAAGAGAGGATAGATGTGGGACAGGTCGATCCTCTCTCGGGAGAGTTGAACTCGCCGGACTTCGGAACGGGGTCGGCCGTTGTGTGAAGGGTTTTCCACAGCACCGGCCGGGTCCGGCAGCAACAACAACCGGAGAGAGAATCATGACAGTCACCAACAACCGCAGACGAGGTGTGCGCATCCGGGGAGACACACCGCGCCGTACCGCTTCCCGCTAGCGAGTGATCCATCAGTGTCCGGCGCTGGAGATCACTTCGCCGCAACCGGAACCCCGCTTCATCCCGCCATGATGTCTGCCGCGGCAGACGTTCACAGGAGATCCATATCCCTATGCGTTGCTTTCTACTTCTTTTCGTCGTCGCCCTGGGCACGACGTCCATTCTGTACAGTGCCAACCATCAACTGCCCTATCACAAAACCAAAGCCGCAATCGAAACCAGGTCCGGCGAAATCATCTGGGTCCTGAAGATTGCGAAACAGAATCGCGAGAAGATCTATTTTATCGACGTCACCGGCGCCCGGATGACGATTGCCCGCAAGTACATAAAGAAGCTGCACATCGGTACCGCTCTGCAGCGGCTGAAATACCAGCGTCACCGCAAGCTTCTGGCGCAGCGGAAGCAGAAGATGAAGCCGGTAACCAAGGAGGACCTTTTCGCGACCCTGCCGTTTATCAGTCTGAATCGCCGCTGCCGCTACGACGATCCGCGTGAGATGAAGGAGTTCTTCGGCATGGAGAAACACGACGTTGAAGCGAAGACCGTATCCGGCGGCGGGATGAAAGGTCTCCAACTCAGAGAGAGCTGGGACTTCCAGTACGAACTGGTCGACGACTTCAAGTTCTGGGTGCGCGGCCCGAAGCTGAATGTGCTGACCATCATGGTCGGCGGCGAGACGGTCACCGTCGGTCGCCCCGATATCGATAACGAAGAGTTCGAGGTCTCCCGGAAAGACGGCGAAGTCGTTATCTGGAGCCAGTTGCATCGTCGCAAGCTTTGGAGCGGCAAGATTCCGGATCGTGAGATCACCATCGCCATCGCGTCTTCCAGTGTCGCCAAGCAATACCTGCCGGCGAAGAAGACCGGGCGTCGCCGGCAGTACTGGGATCATCACAAGGGCCGCATGGTGACGCAGCAGATCGACGAACGCGGCCGCGTGATCGACGACGGTTCCGGGAAGCGCAAGCCGGCGCCGAGCGTCTATGTCGGAGGGTCCTATTGTCCGGTCATCAAGGAAGTCCACGTCTGGGGCAAGATGGACAACCCGAACTATCAGAAATCCGAGAGCGAGACCGGCACGAAGGCAAAGAAACAATAGCACCCCGCGAAAGACCGTTCTGTCCCCGAACCGGCGTCAGTCTGCACTTCTGCGGGCGGGCGCCGGTTCTTTCTCGGCTCAGTCTTCGATCTTCGCCTGTTCCCGGTACTTGGCGACGAAGGCGTCGACGGCTTCGTTGCGGCGTTGTCGGAGTATGTACTGGGCCAGTTGATCTTTGACGTCTTCAAACGGCGTAACGGTCGCTGGGATCTTCTCGTGTACGGTGGCGATATGGAAGCCGAACTCAGTTTCGAACACATCGCTGACGTCGCCGGGCTGCATATTGAAGACCACGTCTTCAAAGCGCTGGACCATCTGCCCGCGCGGGAAGGTTCCGAGGTCCTGCGCGCCGGAGGCACAGTCTGAATGCTTCTCGGCCATCTCATTGAAATCGGCGCCGCCGGCCAATTCCGCTCTGACCTCGTCGGCCGCGGCTTTGGCTTCGACCGGATCCTGGCCCTGGTTGGTATGCTTGACGATATGCGAGGCATGCACCTGCTCCGGCGTGCCGAAGGCGGCCGGGTTCTTCATATACTCGTCGAAGACTTCCTTTTCGTCGGGTTCTTTGACGTCGACAAAGATTTTGTCGAGCAGTTTTTCCACCTGCAGGCGGCGGCGAATGTCGTCTTTGACTCGATCGACATCGTCCTTCTTCAGACGATTGGCTTTGAGGAACTCCTTCTCGCTGCCGTAGCGGGCGGTCAACTGTTTGTATTGCCGGTTGACTTCGTTGTTCGGAATCTTGTTGTAGCGCTTTGCCGCCTGCTGCTCAAGGATTACCTGGCCGATGACGTTTTCCATCGTCATCCGGCGCAGTTCGTCCTCCTGCATCTGCTGCAGTTGCGGGTCCTGGCGGCGTGCCTGATGCAACCGCTGCCATTCCTGTTCGAAGCGGGCGTCGGGCACGTTTTGTCCGTTGATCTTCATCGTCATCTCTCAAGTCTGGCAGTGCGGTTGGGGAATGCCGGCGGGCATTCCAGCAACGAAAAAAGGGCAATCCCTGATTCCAGAGACTGCCCCGAATTCTGGAACAATCAAGTCGTCCGCCGCGGCGCTACCGGCTGGCCCAGAGCATGCCGCGGCGCATGATTTCCCTGGCTTCCGGCACATCGAAGTCGGCGGCCACGTGGCCGAGGGACGAGTAGAACACCCGGCCCTTGCCCCACATCCGCTTCCAGACCACCGGCATGACGCAACCGTCCACCTGCGGGGCGCCCGGCGGGTCGACGAAGGTCGTCGTCGCCAGCACGTCGTTGCACGGGTCCACGTGCATGTAGTACTGTTCGGACTTCATCTGGAAGTCGTCCAAACCGGCGACGATCGGGTCGTCGGACGTGATATTGACGGTGTATTCGACAATGCCGCCCGGGTGGGCAACCCACTGGCCGCCGACCATGAACTGATAGTCCGTATTCTGGCGGAAGGCGTCGCCCATACCGCCGTGCTGGCCGGCGATGCCGACGCCGCTGAGGACGGCGTCTTTCAATCCCTGCCACTGGTCGCCGCTGATTTCGCCCATGGTCCAGATCGGCACGATCAGGTCCAGGCCGGCCATCTTCTCGGCATCGGCGTAGACGTCCATGTCCTCATGGATCTCGGCGTCGTAGCCTTCCTCGCTCAACATCGCGGCGAACAGGTGGGCGCACTTCTTGGGTTCATGGCCGCTCCAGCCGCCGGAGGTGATCACTGCTTTCTTCATGGTTCTGCCTTTCTTATTTGCCTTGTGCAAGTTCGTTCTCAATCAGGTATCCGTAGCTCCGGGCGACGGCTTCGATCATGTCGCCGTCGCAGCGATCGATTTCGACGATCAGCCATTCGGCGGCGGCGGCGGCGACGATCACCGCCGGGAAATCCATCTCGCCGTCGCCGACGGCGGTCATTGGCTGGTCCTTGTCGCAGGGGCCGTCCTTGATATGCAGCAGCGGCGCGCGCGGTCCGAGTTCCGCGACGACGTCGGCCGCATTCTTGCCGCCGGTCTGGACCCAATAGGTATCCAGCTCGAACAGCACGCCGTCATCGAGTTCGTCGAGCATGACCTTGTAGACCGGGGTGCCGTCGTCGAGGTCGATGAATTCCCACCAGTGGTTGTGGATGCCGAAACTCAGGCCGGCGGCGGCGACGTTGGCGGCGGCCTCATTGAATTTGCCGCAGGCGGCTTTGACCAGGTCCCGGGTTTTGAACTGGTCCGGGCCGAAGCCGGAGACAACGCGGGGACAATCGAGGATGCCGGCTTCGTCAATGACCTTCTGTTTGCCGTCGCCCACGGGCAGGGCCATATGCGCGCTGCAGACCTGCAGCCCGAGGTCGTCGTAGAGCTGCCGGGCTTCTTCCACCGTAGAACCCGGGAATCCGGCCGGTTCCACGCCGACGTAGCCCATTTCGGCGATCTTGGTTATCACGCCGGTATAGTCTTCGGCCAGTTGTTCACGGACGGAATAAAGCTGCAGAGCAATCGGTGCGGGCATCGCAAGCACTCCTGGTTTGCCGGTGCGGCGCAGTTGTGAAACACCTCCTGACCAGCCGGCAGATTGATCGATCATGGTTGGTAACGGACCAGACCCGCACTATAGCCACGAAAGCAACATGCGAAATCCCGGCGTCCGGTTTTTGTCGGGAAAGTGCGGCGGCTATTCGAGCCGGGCCCGCTTCCAGCCGCCGGCGGTCTTGACGACCAGATAACTGCCGGCGTCCGATTCCACCCAGGCGAGCTGGCCGATCTCGCCGGCGGCATCGTCCGGAACGGCGGCCAGCGGCTGCTCGAGCGCGACGCGGTCGCCGGTAACGACCAGCGGCTGGTTGATGGCGTCGCCGGGCACATGGCTCTGGATCCGGTTCAGCTTGCCGTCGAGCACGGTCCGGGCGTAGGTATTGCCGAGAAACGTGCCGCCCAGGATGTTCCCCGCGAAGGCAGCCTTCATCTCGTGGCCGTCCCGCGCCGTGAAATGGTTGCCGATATACGAGCCGTGGG
The DNA here is from genome assembly GCA_964384625.1 of uncultured Lentisphaerales bacterium. Lineage (GTDB taxonomy): Bacteria > Verrucomicrobiota > Lentisphaeria > JABSQK01 > JABSQK01 > CAYLNH01. The sequence continues at coordinate 44,492 of CAYLNH010000013.1, read as the reverse complement.
TGCCGCCGGCCTCAATCCAGAAGCCGATCACCCGGTCCGGGGTCACCCACTGGTTGTTGTAGATCCGGCAATTGCTGAAGCGCTGGAACGGTTTCTCGACGAAAAAGCCGTAACCCGGGTCGTCGCCGTTCATCGGGGAATCGGCGTAACACTGACAGTAGCTGTCGTTCCAGCCGTTGCAGTGGAAGCACGTGGCCAACCGACAGTTCTCCTGATAGTTCCAGACATGCACCTGCTGGAAATCGTTGCTGGAACTGTCGCTGCGCAGGCCGGTTTCGTAGCCGATGACAATCCCGCCGCAGACCAGGTTGTCCGTGGTCTTCTCATAATGAATGCCGATTGATCCCGCCCGGGCGTAGACGCCGCGCTCGCATTGGACGCGGACATTGGCAAGGTTGGTCTCGCAGCATCCTTCAACCCCGATGTGGATGCCTTTGAAACAGCAGTTCCGGATGGTGGTGTGGCGGATGTCGGTTTCGCGGTCGAGCACCGTCCGGACGCCGGTCAACGGCAACCCGCTGCCGTCGAGGACGCCGCCGCTGATCGACTGCGGTTCCCAGCGGGCGTCTTCGTGGTCGAACGATTCCGTTTCGACGAGGACGTCGTCCCAGTAATCCGGCAGTGCTTTGATCACGGCGCCGGGGCCGAGCTGGAGGCTGATCCCCTGCGGCAGGCGGATCTTCTTGCTGATCGCGTAGACGCCGTCCGGCACGACCACCGTACCGAGGCCGCCGTACAGGCTTTCAATGTACTTCTCGAAAGCCGGCGTATCGTCATGTTCGCCGTTTCCGTGGGCGCCGTAGTCCAGCAAGGTCATCATCTTCGACTTCCTCCGTATCGTGGTGTTCAGCAAGACAAACTAACTCCTCGCAACGACGCCGCCCAGTCGATCTGTTCAACCGGCGCCGCCCGGCAGTTGCAATTGGGGCTCTGATTGTGTATTTTAAATGAATTGTAGACGGATTCGCCCCTGGTCCCGGAAAGCAGGAAAACATCACAGCCGCAGAATGGCGGTTTCGGCAGTTGGGACGGTTGCCGGAGATCCGTCGCGGAGGCATATTCAGCGAACGAAGTGGGATGCCACATTTCCTATGAAAATACGGTTTGTCTGCCCGCACTGTAAGGAACCGATCAAAGCCAACAGCGAAACGGTTGGCGACCGCATGCAGTGCCCTTCCTGCAAGGAGGTGGTGCTGGTCCCGGCACAGGGCATTGAAGAAGGCACGGACGTCGGCGGCTTCCGCATCGAAAAGCGCCTTGGCGCCGGGGGCATGGGCGAAGTGTTTCGGGCGACGCAGACCGCGATGGATCGCAAAGTCGCCCTGAAAGTCCTCCACCCGGGGGTGACGAACAACAAGCAGATGGTCGAACGCTTCATCCACGAAGTCAAGATGTCGGCCAAACTGGAGCACCCGAACATCGTCACCGCCTTCGACGCCGGCCAGGCCGGCGACTATTACTACCTGGCCATGTCGTTTGTCGAAGGCCAAAACCTGGAAGACCGCCTGAAGGAAGGAGCGATCCCCGAACGGGAGGCCATTGAGATCTGCTACCGCGTGGCGCAGGCGCTGAATTACGCCTGGAACAAACACCATATGCTCCATCGCGACATCAAGCCCGCCAACATCATGATCGACGAAGACGGCGTGGTTAAACTGATGGACATGGGCATTGCCCGCACGATCACTGAAGACAGCGGGCTGACCATGCAGGGCAGCCTGATCGGGACCCCCTATTATATGAGCCCCGAACAGGCCACCGACAGCCACGACCTGGACTGCCGCGCCGATATCTACTCCCTCGGCGCCACGCTCTATCACATGGTCACCGGGCGACAGCCGTTCACCGGCTCGAATGCCATGTCCGTCATCGCCAAACATATGAGCACCGACGTGCCGCCCCCGACGTTGTACGCGGCGGAGCTCTCCCAGCCCTGCAGCACGCTGATCTGCCGGATGATGGAAAAAGATCCGGAGAATCGTCCGCCCGACTGGGACTCGTTGATCGCGGAGATGCGGGATGTGCGGGCCCACTACACCGCGGCCCAGGCGCTGGGACCGAGCGGGGGCGTGGTCGCCCGCGACTTCGATTCGACCGCCGGCATGACGGTCGTCAGCGCCGCCGACAAAGCCAAAGCACAAGCCGCCGCCGCCGCACGGGAAGGCGGCGGCACGGTCATTGCGGCCAAAGCCGCCAAACACAGCGCTCCGACGGAAGTGGCGATGGCCGATCTGCCGGCTGCCGACGAGGCGCCGCCGACAAAATCCAGGGGCCTCCTGTGGGCGGCGCTCGTTCTGATCGGGCTGGCCGCCGTCGCCGGTCTGGTGGTCAACCAGGCCCGTCAGCGGCAGGCCGGACAGCCAGATCCCAACCCCGACAACGGCCGGCAGGTCGTTGTCGACAACGGTCAACAGGAGCCGGGCAACGGCAATACTCCCGTGGACCCGGACGACCCGAAGGATCCGGATCAACCGAACGATCCAGAAGATCCGGTCGATCCGGACCAACCGGACGATCCGAAAGATCCGGACGATCCGAACGGCAGCGACAACGGCGAACCGCGATTTCGCGTCGAGGACTGGGACAAGGACGACAAGTCCCCGGAGCAGAAGAAGTGCAAAGAGCTTGTGCTGGCCATGCACCAGACGTCCATCACCGCCGGCCGGAACCGGGACGACTGGAAGCAGGCGGCCGCCGCCTGGAAGTCGTATCGCGACCAACAGGCGGAACTGGAGCCGCTCCTGAAAGCGTCGAAACCGCGTGAGCGCCAATTCGAGCCGGCGGTGACTGAGATACGGAATAAGATGCAGAGCACGATGACCCGGGTCGGCAACCAGCATGTGAAGACGTTGTCCGCGGCCACCGAGAAGCTGATCGAGACGCCGAACTTCAACACGAAGACGGCACAGACGGTCAGCCGCAAGATCAAGGAGTTCGAGGAGTTCCTGAACGGCTTCGACGTCGTCAGCGATTTTGCCGCGGCCACCATGCAGCGGTGGGAGCAGAAGAAGGCCGGGCTCGAACGCCGGTTCAAGACCCGTAAAGCTGCCTACGATCGCCACGCCCGGGCGGCCGCCCGCGTCGACGCCGCGGAACAGAAACTGCAGGGACTGGAAGCCGACTGGGTCGCCAAAGGCACGCTGCAGCCGGATGCCGCCGGCGAACTGAAGAACGAGCTGCAGCAGATCAACAACATCAAACCCGATTCCGCCGCCGAACGGCTGTGCCGCGAATTGCAGAAACGGATTTCCGTGCTGCAGACGCAGCAGAAGCTGGCGGCAACACTGCAGGCCGAGCGCCGCAAGGCAGTCACCGTTGACCTGCCGCCGCAGTTCGACTCGAAGGCCGTCCAGAAGGAGGCCCTGCAACAGGTCGATCTGCTGCGCGAACGCATTCGCGGCGCCACGGACAAGACCGGGTCCAAGGCCTTTATCGCGACCGAACTCGGTGTCCTCGACAAGTTCCGGCGGACGATCCAGGCGATCCCCGTGGAGGATCCCTGGGTGCAGTACCAGCGACGGGGCCGGGAACTCCTGGCACGGGCCGCCAAAGCATTGGCGGCCGGGAAACCGGCCCGACAGCCCCTCCTCGGCGCCATCGCCGCGTTCGATCGCGCCGTCGACAAGGGGATCCTCAAACAACAGCCGAACGCCAATCTGCTGGCCCTGCTGCCCGAGAATATTTCCGATGCCGACACGACCCGCGTGATCGGCGCCCTCGCCAATCCCAACGTCAAGGTTGCGGCCTACGCCTATGCCACGCCCGCCGAACTGAAAACCATCAAGGAGGCGGATCGAATCTGGTTCCGCCGGTATCCGCGACGCATCAACGTTGTCGTCAAACCCGGCGGCAACAGCGCCGCGGTCACCCTGCCGTTTGTCTTGGTGCCGCCGGCCCGGCACGGCAAATACACTGTCACCCAGCCGTTCTACATCGCCGTCCACGAGGTCTCAATCGGCGACTACCGCGGCTTCTCGAAACAGGTGCTCGGCAAGGCCATCTTCACGGACGACAGTCTTCCCGTGCGCGGAGCGCGATACATCGATGCCGTCCGCTTCTGCAACTGGCTGAGCCGGCAGGCCGACGCCAAACCGGCCTACAAGTGTGCCGCGGCGGACGCCGCCAAATCCGCCCTGGAAGACTGGTCCCGTGACGCGGAGGCCATGTCGTTCGCTCTGCCGCGCGAGAGTGAATGGGCCGTGGCCTGCTTCTATACCGGCAAAGACAAGAAACAAATTGATTCCACCGTCTACAAGGGGCGCGCCCTCAAACGCCCCCTCAATCGCGATGAGATCGCCAAAAAGAAACTCACGCCGAATTTTCTCGGAGCGCTGTGCATGCGCGGTAATGTGGCGGAGCTCGTGTCCGATCTCGCCGGCGCCGCACTGAAACGCGAAGTCGTCATGGGCCGCGATTTCCGTACGGCTGCCGATGATGCCGACGACGCCATCCGCCAGGAGATCTATCCGGACGACGACCGCACCGGTGTCGGCTTCCGGCTTGCCCTGCCCGCAACGCGCTGACGGTCCGCCGGCGCCGGGCCGGTTGAACGGAATGGGGGGAAGAGACTCCCACGCTGAGCTTGGGGCCTCTTCCCGGAGAACACGGACCCGATCCTGCACCCTTTTCGCGGCGGGTGCAGCCGGTCGTGGGGATCAGTGATCCTGCCGCTGCCGGTCGCACAACGCAGTCGCGGCCAGTATGGTACGCCATGACGGAATGGCGCAACAAGATCCTGCACGGTCTCCGGCATCCGGAGGCACTGCCGCTGCCGTTTTCCCTGCGGTACGATGACGCCTCCCTGCATGCCTTGCTCGGTGCGCTGGACCGCGAGCTGCTCAGTGATCGCGTACAACTGATCACGCCGGACGACCGGCTGAAGATCTCCTGCTGTTTCCGCTTCTTCGACGACTGTCCGGCAGCGGAATGGACGTTGACCCTGGAGAACATCGGCACCGCCGACACGGCAATCATCCGCGATCTCCACAGCCTGGATCTGTGTTTCCGGGCGCAGCACTATACGCTGCACCGGACGACCGGCGCGTTAACGGATCCCTCGGCGTATGCCATGCGCGCCGTACGCGAAGAACCGCGGGCGGAACTCGGGGCAAAGGGCGGCTGCAGCAGCAAGGGGGACCTGCCGTTTGTCCGGCTGGACGTTGACCGGGGGACGCTGCTCGCGGCCATCGGCTGGTCCGGGCAATGGCATGCCGACGTACAATGGTCGGCAGCGAACCACGAACTGCACGTTCGGGCCGGGGTGCAATATGCGCGTTTTTATTTGAAGCCCGGCGAATCCGTGACGCTACCTCGCATTCTGCTGCTGTTTCACGAGGGTGAAGCGGCAGCGGGCCACTCGGCGTTCCGCCGATTGCTGCGCGCGCACTACGTGCCGCGTTGTCCGGGAGCTGCGACACTGCCGTGCGTCTACTGCAACACGGCCTTTACGCGCGAGGGCTACTGGCGCAACGAATGCACTGCGGCCAACCAGACGGAACTGATTTGCGCCCTGGGCGAGCTGCAGCCCGAGGTGGTAGTCACCGGCCAGGGCTGGTACGTCGGCGGCTGGCCGAACGGCGCCGGGAACTGGACGGTGGACCCCGCCAAATTCCCGGACGGCATGGCGCCGGTCGCAGCGGCGGCGGCCGCACAGGACACCGCCTTCGGCCTGGCTTTCGAACCCGAACGCGTTGCCCCCGGAACCGCAACGCATGAACTCCACCCCGATTGGCTGCTCCTGCCGACCAATCCCGCCGCGCGTTCCAACCGCGCCGGCCACGGCCTGCTCAATCTCGCTTTGCCCGAGGTCCGCAAGCACCTGCTGGACGTCATCGCCGACTTCACAAATCTGGACGGCTTCGGCGCCTATTGCCATGAGTTCCATCTGGACCCGCTCCAGCACTGGCTGGATCACGACGATACGGATCGGCTCGGACTGACCGAGATTCATTACGTCAACGGGCTGTATGCCTTCCTCGACGAACTGGCCGCCGGCTGGCCCGCGGGCCTGCGGATCAACGGCTGCAGCCAACGGATCGATCTGGAGACCATCCGGCGGTTTCATTTGCATCATAAGAGCGACTACTGGTTCGACAACGTGGCCGATCAGGCTTCGCTCTTCGCGCTGTCGCAATACCTGCCCAACGGCATCCTTTCGACGCCGCTGGCGCGTACCGATGACACCAGCCTGCACTCGGTCGCGGCGTCATCCATCTGTCTGGGCTGGATTGCCGACGACCCGCACTTCGATACCGACCGCGCCCTGCAACTGCTCCACAAGTACCGGCGACTGGCGCCGGCGTTCAACGGCGACTGGTATCCTTTGACCCGATATGACCGTTCGGAAACCAATTGGTTCGGGTCGCAGTACCACGACCCGGAATCCGACGCAGGCGTGCTGTTGATGTTCCGCCGTGAGGACTGCCACTACGACAGCCGCATTGTCATGCTCCACGGGCTTCAGCCGCGGACCGAGTACGAACTGGTCTGCTTCACCACCGGCCATCGCGACGTCCTCACCGGCGAAGAACTGCTGGACTGCTACATGCTCACGCTGCCCCGGCGCGGCATGGCTACGATGATCCGCTACCGGCCGGTCGTGCCCGTGGTACAGACGACGTGACGAACAACGAGGCTTTCGGCATGAACGACTCCCCGGACAACCTGCAGCAACCGGCCGCGGCCATCGCCGCGAAGCCGGCGGAAGTCACGGTTGTGGGCGCCGGTCCGGCCGGGTCGACCGCCGCTCTGCAGCTGGCGGCGGCCGGTCATTCGGTCTTGTTGTTGGACCGCGAAGCTTTCCCCCGGGACAAGGCCTGTGGCGGCGGCCTGCTGCCGGGCACGCAACGCGCCCTTGAACGGCTTGGCGTGCTGGCCCGGGTAAAAGCCGCGGCGCAGTCGTTCACGGCGGTGACCATGATCAGTCCGGGAGGAATCCGGATGCAGGTGCCGGGGCAGTATCTGGTCTTACGACGGCGGGTGTTGGACCGCATCCTGGCGCAGGCGGCGGTGCGGGCGGGCGCGGCCTTTCATCAGGCCGAAGTCACCGCGATCACGCCGCAGCCGGACGGCTCAACGGAGCTGTCGATCCCTGGTCTCCCACCCATCCGATCCCGGATCGTCCTGGTGGCAACCGGCGCCCGCCTGCGGCTGCTGCGGCCCCACGGCATGGTGCGTGACCCGCGGCCCGCGGCAGTTGCTGCCGTCGCCGAAGTCCAGTCCACCGCCGTCGTGCCGACCATGACGTTCAGCTTGACCCCCGCCATCCGCAACGGCTATGCCTGGATCTTCCCCCTGGGCGACGGCCGTTACAACATCGGCTGCGGCACCTTGTTCCGCCGGTCCAAACGCGATCCCGGCCTGCAGGCGACATTCCGGCTCTTTGCCGCAACGTTCGAGCCCCTGCGCGACATCCTGGCGCAGGCCGCCGCGCCGCCGCGATTGCGGGCCGCGCCGCTGCGCTGCGGGCTGACTGCCGTCGAACCCAAGGGCCCGGGCAACCTGCTGGCCGTCGGCGAGGCGATTGCGTCCACCCTGCCGCTCAGCGGCGAGGGCATCGGCAAGGCCGTCCGCACGGCGGAAATGGCCGCCGCCCTGGTGGACGACGCGCTGCAGACCGATGACCTTGCCCGGCTTTCGCAGTTTCCGGTTCAACTGCGGCAGGAACTCCTGCCGGTGTATCGCAACTACCGCCGGGCACAGTCGATGATCACCTTGCCGTGGATCAACGACTTCATGGCTCGCCGCTATCAGAAATCGCCGTACCTCCAAACCTGCTTCGCCGAACTCATGCGGGAAGAAACTCCCCCGACCGATCTGTTCAGCGTCAAAGCCGTCATCCGCTCCTTCCTCGGCTGAACGACCCGGACGGGTTGGCCGCAAACTTGTACGTCGATTCCGCACGCCGGCTTCAGTCGTCTTTGCGAGGTCGGACATTGAGCTTCTGCAACCATTGCCACGCGGCGCCGGGGACATATCCGTGTCCGTCATCATAGACGGAAACAGTCACATTTGCCGAAGTCCGGCGGAACAGCAGCCGGCGCTTGCCGTAGCTTTTATCTTCGACCTTTGCCCGCAGTTCCTGCGGTACTTTCCGGGTCTTGACGAAGGTCTCGATTTCAGCGGCAGTCAGACGGTCTTCCGGTTGTGCCAGGACATTGAATGCCAGCAGCGAGTGGCTGACCGGCACGCTGCCGCGATGGCCATCGTGAATCCCGACATTGATGTGGATACGCAGCTCCCTGGCGTTGGGCAGGTGCGTCAACGGCGAGCGCTGTTTGTATTCGGCATCAACCTTGTCGTTGCTTCCGGGAGGGCCGCCGCAGGACGCGGCGATATTGTGATAGTATTTGCGGCCGGTGGCTTTGCATTGCCGGTACCACGCTTCCAAATCGGTAATGCCGCACCAGGCTGAGACCCCGGCCCAAACCTTCGGGTGCCGTCCGGCCATCAACAGGGCGGCATGGCCGCCGCCGGAGGTGCCGAGGAGATAGATCCCCCGCGGATCGATGGACGCATTCTGGCGCGCGTAGTCGACCGCGCTGAGGATGTCCTTGACAACGAGTTCGGAGCCCGTGGCTTCCGGTCGTTTGTTGGGGCCCCGGAAGTGCGGCTGAATGAAGGCCCAGCCGGTGTCCTTGCACTGTTTCGCGATCCACTTGTATTTTTTCGTCTTGTACCCCTCCGACCAGGGATGCAGGGCAACGATCAGCGGGACATTCTGTTTGTCTTTGGGCGCGTAGAACAGCGCCGGCTGTTTCGTGTCATCGGCTGAGCTGACGAAGTGGATTGTATCCAGCGCCACAGCGCTGCCGGCGAGGGTCAGGGCAAGAAGGGTCATGGGCAGTCTCATGGTTTCCTGTGGTATTCTGCGATTCTACTCCGTGGGTGTACCCGGGTTGTGTTGACGACGGTTTATTGCACGCGCCACAGCCAGTAGAAGCCGTTTCGGTTGTCATAGAACTTCTTGAACCCCTTGGTTTGGCGTAGGACACTGCCGTCGCCATAGGCGAAGTTGTAGGACTCCGCGTCCTCCGGCTGGCTGACCAGCGGCATACTGTCCCCCATCGGATGGGCATTGGATCGCACATGCGGCGCGGTAAACAGGTTATAGGCGGGGTAGAACATGATCTTGTCGCCCACAATCGGGCGGTCGATATACTGGCCGACGCGCATGGGGATCACGTCTTTATAGTTCTTCTTGTTGCCGGTCTGCGGGTCGTAGTAGTAGTTGAGTTTGTAGGCGACCCAGCGGGCGGGAATGCCGTAGCCGTGCCAGCGGTAGCCTTTGGCGCCCGGCCATTCATCGCGCCAGTCGGCGCCGATCAACGGGCATTTGTACGTTTCACCCAAGGGGATGTAGTCTGGAATCAACTCGTGGTAGTCGTTTTCCGACGAGTTGTCGTCGCTCAAGCCGGAATACGGATAGAACCCGTTGACCTGCTGCCGGTGGGGATAGGCGCCGTTGAAATCATCGGCGTACAGCATCAGGCCCATGCTGTTCTCGCGCAGATTGCTGATGCAGATGACCTCTCTGGCTTTGAACTTCGCGCGACTCAAAACGGGTAACAGAATAGCAGCCAGAACAACAATGATGGCGACTACCACCAATAGTTCCACCATGGTAAACCATGATCCTGATTGCACTCGACGCAGCGATGCAGGGCAAGTCGTTCGAATCGTTCTTACGTATCTGTTCAAGAGCATTGAGGGTCCTCCGGATTAACGAAGAGTTTTCGATTTCGTCTGCGGCGGCCGCGCCGGGAAGACCGCGATGGCGTCGGCGATGAAGTCGTTCTTCTTCTTGCCGGTGGCCGCGGCCAGCACGACGTTGATCGCGCCGTCGGTCACGGTGATTGTACCGAGCGAGTTCCACCAGACGCCGCCGGCGTAGAGCTGATGGGGCGCGCTCTGCTGCCAGGCGCGTGCACGCAACAGCCGCTTCTGATTCTCCACGACCTCATACCAGACTTGGCCGCCGCCATCCGGGTTGGCCGGCCAGGTAGCGTACAACTCATAGGTCCCCGGTTTGAGATTCGGGATCGTCCAGACGGCGCGGTCGATGTCGATCTTCGGCGGTTGCTTGCCCCGTTTGACCTTCGGCACTTTGCGGCCGCGCGTCCAACGGGACGTTCCGCCATAGCCGGTACCCATGCGGTTCCAGCCAATGACTTCGCTGTAACTTGGATCGCTGTTGTCGACAATCAGGCGTTTGCCTTTCTTGCCCTGAATGCGGATCGCGTCGGCCATGACCCAGCGGCCGTTGGCGGTGTTGCTCAGCTTGACGTGCAGGCTGCCGTTCTTCACCTGCACGGTTGCCAGCCGTTGCCACGGGACGCCGTCGACGACGTCGCCGGCCGGCAGGTCCTGTTGGCTGGCGGTTACGCGTGTGCGCACCTCGTCGCCGTCGACGATGGTGTAGGATACGTCGTCCGGGCGCTTGTAGCTGTACTTCGGCCAGGTGGCGAACACATCGTAGCTGTCAGCCGGGAGATCCTTGAAACTCCAAGTCGCAGTGGCGCCGCCCAGTTTGTCGGGGTTGGCGGTGAAGTACGACATGTTGCCTTTGTACCCGAGCGTATGCGTGCCGCTGTAGGCTGTGTCATGAAAGCCGGCAGAGGAGTCGTCGACGATCGCCGCCGGTTTGGCGAGGACCGTGATGGATGCGGTAGCCGGTTGGGACTTGTCACGGCCGTCCGTAGCGCAATACGTGAAAGAGTCGGTTCCGACGAAACCGGCCTTCGGTTTATAGGTGAACGCGCCGTCGGGCTGCAACGTCAGCTCGCCGTTTTGTGGCGGGCGGATCAGCTTGGCGCTGATCAGATCGCCTTCCGCATCGGCGTCATTACGAAGCAGGTCGCGCCCGCCGCTGAAGCGGAAGGAGGTCACCGAGAGTGTGTTGCCGGCAACCACAGCATAGTCGTCGTCTTTGGCGGTGGGCGCTGCGTTGGTGTTGTACTTCAACTGGCTGTGCTGCCCGACTTCAGTGATGGAGTTGTCGGTCTCTTTGAGGTGGTAAAAGACACCGGCCAGCGGGATGTCGACGGTGACGTCGCGATAGCCGGGAATCTGCACCTTGACGGCTTTGCGGTCGCCCATCGGCGCGTGTGCGTACAACAGCCATTCCCGTTTGGGTTTGTCGCCGAGGACGCGAGCCAGCGTGAGCACGGGCAGTTTCGTGGTCAACTCCCAAGGGCGCGGCGGATCCAGGTTGGTGGACAGATGGAACCAGCGGTCTTCGTCCTTGTATTTCTCGGGGAGCTCGTGGCGGAAGGGATGTTTGCCGTCGGGGTTGACGACGAGTTCGCCCCGGCGCCAGAAACGTTTCAGCACGGGGTCGACATGGATGAGATCGACGGTCCGCACCATGGCCGCCCAGTTGTCGATCCAGTTTTCCAGCCGGTCCTGGGAGCCGTTCCATTGGCGCACGACCCGCGGCGTCAAGGTCCAGGTGATGTACTGCGTCCAGGCGGCGTACCGCTGCGGCGTGTAGCGCAGGCCCTTCTTTTCGTACTCGATGGCTTTGCGGCCGCCGCCGTCCCAATGGATGGTCTCCATCCACCATTCGGGGTCGGCCTGCAGTGCGCGTTCTTTCATGAACACGAGGTTCATCATCTCGACCTGACAACTCCACATGTGGTGGTCGAACTTCGTGTACTCCCAGTGATTGTCGTAGGCTTCGGCCAGCGCGCCTTCCCAGGTATTCCGCCAAGGCGTCTCCGTCTTGCTCGCGGCCGTGCCGGCCTTCCAATCGGCGCTGAGCCACTGGCTGACGCCGGGTTCGCGGCCCATATGATCCGGACCCGGTCCGCCGTTGTACGCGGCGAAGATGGTGTTCTTCCGCCACGCTTCGTTCGGCATGGTCTCGTGGAGACCGGCGATCATGGCGCGATGGCGTTCATACAGATAGTTGCCAACAGACACTTTCTTACCGCTCTTCTTCAACTCCAGGTAGCGTTTGGAGTCGTTGAAGTTGCGCAGGCGTTTAGCTTCGTTGTTGCTCACGCAGATCACCCGCGGCGGATCGGGGTAGATTTCCGCCAGCCATTTGAAATGCTTCGTATTGCCCCAGTAGCGGCCGAGTTCACGCCACTGTTCGATCGGCCCGAACGGGCTGTACATCTTCAGCGGCTTGCCGGTCTCGGCGCTGATCACGCAGGGGTTCTGTTCCGGCGGCAGTTTCCAGAACTTCGGGTTCTGATAAAACTGGCCTTTCCATTGGCCGCCGGTGATCATGGCGAACGGCAGTTTCCATGCGGCCAGTTGTTTCATGCCGGCCGCGACAGACGGCTTCGTGTGCTGATTCAGCCGTTTCTCGTTATTCGCGAAGCCGGGGCTCAGCATGTAGGTAAACGGCAGGATATGGTGGCCGCGTTTGATCATCTTGATCTGGAAATCGAGCGTGGCGAAGCGCGAATGCCAGTGCGCCGCCAGGGGCAGCGGCCGGCCGTCTTCAGGTTTGTTCGGCTTTGATGCTTCCGTGCGGATTGCCTTGGCGGTCGGCGGTATGGGGCCGCCGGCAAATACCGACAGGCCGGCAACCGTCAGACAAACAGAGAGGATGCGTCTATATCGTGTCAGGGAAGTCATGGGTGCTGCCTTTCTTTGTTCCCCGTTTTCTGTTTTTCACCTCAGTCTTCACGCACAATCCAGACAGCGTCGAGAACGACTTTGCCGCCGTCCTTGCCGGTGGTGCCGACTTCAACATTGAGACTCGTTGCGGGCACCTCGACCGTGCCCAGGTCCTCCCACTGCACGCCGCCGAAGGCCCGGTCGTCGGGCAGCTTTGTCTGGTCCACCAGCGTCTTTTTCAATTCCTGGTCGCCGGCCGTCATGCGATAAGGGACATCGGCAATGTTGAAGTTGGTTCGGCACCAGGTGGCGTAGACCCGGTATGTGCCGGGCTGCAGGTCGTGGAACTTGTAGGTGGCGACGGTCATCGCTTTGCCGGCATTGTTCGTTCGCAGGGAATTGCCGTTGTAGCCATGCCGGTTCCCTTCCGTTCGCTTCGGGCCGACGAAGTCCGTATCACGGTTGTCCACAATGCTGCCCTGCATGGGGATCGGACCGGAGAGACCGACAGCGTCCGCAATGAATTTTTTCTTGTCGCCGCCGGCGATCAGTTCGATGGTCAGTTTCTCGCCGGTCAGCTGAAAACGCCCTAAGCTCTGCCACCAGACACCCCGCGCAAACAGGCTGTTGGGCGGACGGCTCTGGTTTATGGACGGCGTGGCTTTCACCGTAGACCCGTCGGTGATCGTGTACCGGGCCTTCGCGGTACGCGTCGAACTGGCGGTCCAGGTGACAAAGAGTTCGTAGATTCCGGGCGTCGGCGGTTTCATCGTCCACATGGCGCGCGGAGCGTCTTCGTCTTTGCGTTTCTTGACGCCGCGAATCTGACGTACGCCGCCGTTCAAGCCGCGACCGCCGGCAACCCAGCGACCGACTGTGGCATAGCCCGCGTCGCCGTTGTCGATGATCCGTGCCTGCCCTTTCGAATCAACCAGGCGGACGGCGTCGGCCACCACCCAGCGGCCTTTGCCGGCGTTGTTCAGGACCACCCTGCAACTGCCGTTTTTGATCTGGTACTTACCCAGGCTCTGCCAGCGCGTGCCGTTCACCGGTTCGCCTTTGGGCGGGGCGCCCTGGTAAACCTGTTTCACGGCGAGTTCGCGTTCGCCCGCAAACACCGCGTAGGGCACCTTACGCGGCTGCTGATAGCTGAACACCGGCCACGTGGCGAAGACCTCATACGTGTCGGCTGCCAGGTTTGCGAACGTCCAGGTCGCGGTGCTGCCGCCTTTGAAATTCGTGTCGGCGAAATAGTAGTCGAAGTCCTTGCCCCGGGCATCGTCGAGCTTGCCCGATTGCCAGACAGCATGTTCGGCAAAACCGGGATCCGTGTCGTCGACCACCAGTTTCAGGCTCTGGATCTCGATCTTCACCCGTGCCGGTTTGGAGTACAGCGCGCCGTCATGCAGGCGATAGGTGAAGGCATCCGTGCCGTCGAAACCGGCTTCGGGTTTGTACGTGAACGTGCCGTCCGACTGCAGTTGCAGCGTACCGTGCGCCGGCTGCTGCACCACACTCACGCGCAACGGATCGCCGTCGGCATCCCAGTCGTTGGCGAGCACACCACGCACTCCCATGAACCAGTTATTGGCGGTTTCCAGGACGCTGCCGGCGGCAACGGCATAGCTGTCGGCTTTGGCTTCGGGGGCGCGATTGCCGGGAAGGGTCAGCGGATCGTCGAGACGCTGCGCTTTGCCGGTCTTCTCTATAACGTGATAGAACGCGCCGCCCAACGGCGCATCGACAAGGACCTCCTTGTAGTCGGGGATCGTTACCTTGACGTTGCGGCGGTCGCCCAGCGGAGCATGGATGTAGAGCAGCCATTCGCGGGCGCCGCGCCTGCCGATCTCCAGGGCCAGCGGATAGACCGGCACTTCCGCCTTGCGGTTGTTCCAGTTGACTTTGCGGTTGGCGTCGGCATCGAGGATGTAGAGGCTGTCCTTGCCGGTGTTGGCGGCTTTGGCGCCGGCGCGGCGGTTGGCCAGGATGCGTCCCTGCAGCCAGAACTTGCGGAGTATCGGGTGGTAGTGGACGCGTTCGACGGAATTGAGCATGACGTAGAACGATCGGCCCCGACGTTGGCGGGATTCGCGGTAGCCGCGATAGTCGCGCAGCACCTGCGGCCGCATGCCCCAGAGCACAAACTGGATGACGCCGCGCAGGCGCTCGTCGGTGTAGGTTTGTTTCTTCTGGTACTCGAGGATTTTGACTACACCGTCGTTGTCGTACCACACACTGAGTTCCGAAAAGAAGTCCGGTTTGGTCTTCCGCACTTGTTCGATGGAGTAGTGGATATTGCCCACATGCCCCTGCGGACTGGCAACCCAGAAGTCGCGGCAGACTTCCCAATCGGACGTATAGAGGTGGACGCTGGCGCCGTCCCAGGCGCGCGGCTTGTGCCACGCCATGATGTTGCGTTGCCGAAAGGTGTTGTTGAAACCGGTATAGGGGATGACGCGCAGCTTGTCTTTCCAGGCCTTGCTCACCAGGGCGTCGCGGAGTCCTTCGATCAGCCGACGGTATCGCTTTTCCCAGGCTTCCTGGACAAGCCGGCCGATGGTTGCCTTGTCGGCAGTCAGTTTCGGATTGGCCGCCAGGAGGTCCTTCAGCCGTTTGCAGTTCTCCGGCGAAACCTTGTTCGCGTCCTTCGGTTCGTTATTCGAGTAAACCAGAACCAGGGGCGGGTTCGGATGGATCTCCTGGAGTTTCTTGAGCACGTCGTTGTTGTTGAAGTTGTAGCCGACTTTGTACCAGAGCTCAACCGGGCCGAAGGGCGAGATACGCGGGATTACTTTGCCGTCCGGCCGGATCAGACAGCCGTTTTCGGCTTCCGGTTTCTCCGCGGTCTCAAGCAGCGCATCTTCCCACTGCGTATTGCGGAAGGAGATTGGCAGTTGCTTGCGGGCGCAATAGGCCATGGGCTTTTCGTAGTACCGGGAGGCACGATCATCCCACTTCGACTGCGGCCCCGGCCCCTGAAACCACGGCAGAATCAGATGGTCTTCCTGTTCCAGCAGTGTTTCCGTCTGCCACGTGGGGTGGAAGCCGGCCGGCGTTTTGCCGGTATTCCAACTGCCCATCAGCGGCAACCCATTCTGCAGGGCGGCGCGGATTCGCGGCGCCGGATCCGCGGCTGCCAGAATCGTTGCGGCAGCGAAGAGAAGAGCCGACAGCCAGTGCCGGCAATTGCAGTTCATGCTTTCAGACTTGAGCATAGTAGCACCTTCCTGGTGTGATTCTCCCTGAATTTGCAGCCCGTCGTCCCCTACGACACCCGGGCAATCCGGAACGCGGCGGCCGGTTCGATCAGCCGCGGCTCAATGCGTACGATCGGGTTCTCCATAGTGCGGTCTTCGATCATGGCTTTGAGCAGATTCATGGCGAACATGCCGACTTCGTAACCGTCGATATTCAGTCGTGCGACCCACGGCGGCAGGAACTCCTCACCGGCGTTGGCACAGGAGATGACACTGGCGCCCTCCAGACATCGTGGTGCGGTCAAGGCAAGGTCGTCCAGCACGCTGCGGGCAAATCGGTCATCTGAGAAGAACAAACCGTCCGGTTGCTCTTTGTGGATCGCTGTGAGCGCCCCGTCTATGGCATCGTCCGGATGGCCGATGACCGTGTGAAGCTCCGGCGCTTCGCCGGCTTCGGCCAGGGCCCCGTGCAGGCCGGGCAGCAGATCGCCATGCTTCAAAACCGCCAGGATCGACCGGACGCCGTTCCCCATAAGCCAGGCGCCGGCCTGATAGCCGATGGACAGATGGTTGTGCTGCACGCTGGCAACACCCGGCGGCGGCGTATCCGTCCCGATTGTTACCAGATGCAGATCAGGATTCAGCGCCCGGAGCCGACGGCTCAGGGCCGGCGTCAACAAGGGCACGATCATGCCGGCCAGTTCCGGCCGCCGGGCTTCTTCATACAGATCGTCTTCCAGGCACTGGGAATCGATGTTGAGGCGACGGGCTTCCACCCGCAGGTCCATTTCTTCCGCGCCGTCGAGGACGGCGCGAAACCGGCGGACACAATAGGGGTGGTCGTCGTGCACCCAGTCGTCGAGATAGAGCACAGTGTTCTTCTCGTCTCGCGCCGGCGCCGTGTGTTCCGCGACGAAGAGCCCGCGGCCGTGGACTTTGTAGACGAGGCCCTCATCGACCAATTGCTGTGTCACCTTGCGCACTGTGCTGTAGCTGATGTCGTAGTCGCGCGCCAGGGCACGTTCCGATGCCAGCGGTTCGTGCGGTTGGTTGTCTTTGACGAACGTCCGCAGATCTGCGGCGAGCGCGTCGCCGGCGAACCCCCGTCGCAGGGTTTTATGGGTATTGCCGTTGTTCTCAGGCATCAGATATTTCCTTTCGTCTACGGCCGGACGCTGAAGATGCGTTTGTCGGAGTTGTTGCTGCCGGATTCGCCGACATCCACCAGTCCCGCGTAATCGTACCATTCCACGTGGCCGTCGTAGAACGACAGGACCGCGCCGACGCCCCGGGTGCCGTACTGCCGCCACATGCTGTTGCTCGGGTTGTGTGCCGGACCCAGTTTGCGTATGGTCGGCTCGCCGTGGTTATACTCCCAGTAGCCCTTGTCGCGCCGATACATCACCATGTCCTGGAACATGACCCATTCGCTGCCGCCTGCGGCAAGACGTGCCGGTGTCAGATCCGAGGTGCCGAAATTCGGATTCTTCCGGCCGCCGCCGGCATAGATGATATTGCCCCACAGATAGCCCTTGGCACTTTCATCATTCCTGGGGTCATCAATCGGCGGTGCATCGGTGGCCGGGCAGATGAGGATGTCCATGGTCCCCATATACGGCCGCATCATCTCGCGGAAGTCCCACGGATAGGTATTCCACGATTTGTAGCAGTAGAAAATGCTGCAGGTCCCCTCGTAGTTCCACGGGTTGATCGGATTCGACTCCGGCACCCGGCCGTCGTTGTCGTCGGCATACTGATTGGCCGCCACCACGCACTGCCGCAGATTGCTGATACACACCGTACGCACCGCGACCTGCCTGGCACGGCCCAGTACGGGAAGCAGCATCGCGGCCAGAATGGCGATGATGGAGACCACCACCAACAATTCTATCAGGGTGAAAGCCGTTGCTTTCGGCTTGCCTGATCGGCGGCTTGGAATTATACCCATCGGAACTCTCCTTGAGTTAATGACTGAACCCCTTGTACCATTGGAATGTCCGCAGCGGATCCAGGCCGAGACGTTCCACGCGGCCGTCGGCAAACCAGACACCAACCCGGCCCCGTGGATGGCGCTCAACGTCTGTGCCGCCATTCCAGAACCAGTCGTTTGTATGGATGTTCTCCAGATGCCACTTGCTGTTGCGCCACATGTGCGGCAGCGTGCCGGCATTCGGTTCCGACAGCGCGGCACCGATCCCCGGCTCGTAGTAGCCGTAGTTCTTGTGCGCCGTTGTCCACCAGCACTTCTTGGTCAAAAATGAGTTCTTCGTCGGCTCGCTTTCCGGATCGTTGTTGTTCGCCGGTTCTTCCGCCAGACCATAGTGCGTCCCGCGATAGCCGTTGCCCGTTTTCGGGTCCTGGCCGCCGCCCCGTTCGGAGGGACAACCGAAGCAGGGATTCTTCGTCGGATCGCTGTACCAAGCCGACAGCCAGTCGGCATAGCCCGGTTTGTAGAGGCGCACTTTGAAGCAGGAATACGGGTTGAACAGCGGCTTGCGGTCATCGTGGTCGTCTGCATAAAACAACAAACACAAGCCCACCTGTTTCAGGTTGCTGGTGCAGGTGATTTCGCGAGCGGTCTCCCTGGCCTTGGTCAAAACCGGAAGCAGCATGGAGGCGAGGATCGCAATGATGGCCACCACCACCAACAGCTCGATCAACGTAAACCTTGCGCTCACCTGCCACAGAGCGCGCGTCGCAGCTTGCGTGGTCCGACCTGTACCCATGACGTCAGCATCCTTTCACTGCTGTTCTACTGCTATGTTACAGCGTTTTCTGTGCTATGTCAAGCGCATCTGCAAAATCCCCGATTGTCCTTGACAAGGGTATATTAACATTTATATTGCGATTATAAAGGCGCGATTTATGCATTTATTTATAAATTCTAACACAACGCTGGGAGCTGGTTGATGCGGATACCGTGGATCCTCGTGTGCAGCGCGCTGGCGGTCATCATGACCGCCGGCGCCCAGGAATTGTCCAGAACGGTGGCGGCGATGAAGACACCGGCAGATCTCAATCTGCCCGCCGATAAGGCCAAGGCGGTGCGCGGACCGGAGGGATCGAAGGCTCTGCGTTTCGGCGAATCGAAGCCCGCGAGTTTCAAAGGTCGTATCGATTTGAAGGCGGCCAACCTGGACCCGCACGACTACGATCTGATCAAGCTGACAGTAAAAGCCGATCGCGGCGCTTTTATGCGGGTCGGCCTCGAGAACTATCCCGGCCCCGGGGACATCTCTTATTGGTATGTGCTGGACAGCATGCGCGGCGCCTTTGACTGGCGCACGATCTACGTCGACCTGAAGCAGCCGGAAGAGATCAAACGCGGCGGCGACAAGAAACAGAAATGGCGCCGGGGCATGGCCAAAGGAACCGCATCCGCCCGTGGCATCCAGATCAGCGGCAACATCAAAGACTTGAAAAGCAAGGCTCAGGGGGACCAACGCCGCATCTGGCTGGGGCCGGTCCGACTGGTCAAGGAAGCTGTCCACCTGGACTGGGATCAGACCCAGGCGCCGTACACCTGGGACAAGGGCAAGGACCTGGTATACAGCTATCCGTTGACCGTGACCAACCGTTTGCAACGACCGCTGACGGCTGTGCTGTCGACCCAGGCGATGAAGGCCGGCGCGGCGACCATCACCATCTCGCCGAACCGCGTCAAGCTGGCGCCCGAATCCACGCAAACCGTCACCGCCAAAGTCTCGCTGCCGGCGACTGTGGCAGCGCAGAAGGCGCCGCTTTACTGTGAGCGCTTCTTTGTCTTCGCCGCCGCCGAAGGCATCCAGGACTCGACGGTCACCATCCTGCGGTCGAGCGATCCGATCCATCTGACGGTTACGGTGCCGGTACCGGAAAAGGCCATGCAGTTTCCGCTGCTGCCGCGCCCGAGCCGGTTACCCAAGAGCCTGCTCAAGTTCGATATGGCGAAAGCCAAGAGCTTGGCGACGGCAAAGAGTCCGAAGGCGATGATCAAGATTGCCATGGCCCATGGCCTCTATGAATACGGCAAGGACAGACACGGCGTCAGTCTGTATCGCAAGGCACTGACGGCGTCAGCCTGGCTGTATGACTTCACCGGTGACGACAAATACAAGAAGATCGCCGTCCCGCTGCTGCAGGCGCTGCCGCGGATCTGGACCAGATGGTATGGCGAGCACCAGCAGAAACCGGTGCGCGAGATTTCGTCCGGCATCGTCGCCCGCTGGGGCGACCGCAACCACTACGTGCTTGGTTTGGGCTGGCTGGTCATGGGCACCCAACGCGCACCGTATTACTACGGCATCAAAGGCAACGGCAGCGGCGGCAGCATGAGTTCCCTGGCGTACGCCTTCGACATCATGGCCGACAAGCTGTCGGCGGCGGACCGCAAGGCGATTATCGACGGCTTCTTCGTCCCGGCCGGTATCCAGTGCCGCAACCACTACATCGGCGACGGCAACCAGCAGGCGACCGCGAACGTCACGGCGTTGTACGCCGGGCTGGCTGCGCGCAACTGGCCGCTGGTGGCGTACGCCACCTCTTCCGAACACGGGCTGGACGACATCTTCACCTGGTGCTTCGACGACGACGGCGTACAGATCCGGAAGAACTACCAGACCTACACGATCCGCCCGCTGCTGTGGACACTGGAGCTGCTGGAGCCGCGCGGCTTGAACGTTTATGCGAAGTACGAGAAACGGCTGGAGCAGGTGGTAAACGCCAATCCACGAAAGAAGGGCATGGGCGGGGCCTTTCAGGATCGGTACTTCTGGAACTTCGTCAAGGAACAGCGTCTGTCACAGCAGTAGCCGCACCTGCCGCGAAAAGGGTAAGCAGCAACATTTCGTCGCAGAACGCCCGCGAATTGCATTCTGCAGTTCCGGGAAGAGACCCGAAGCTCGGTTTGGGGAGTATCCATACCCCCTTCATTTCAGCCGGCCCACGACAAACCCAGGCGAGAGAGCCGGTACCGAGACGGAGTTGAAGGGAGCCCGGCACTCCCCCGGCGCAGCCAGGGGGATCCTATCGCCGCGGTTGTGGCTGCACCTCGCCGTTAGGATTGCTGGTTTTGCGGCTCGACCAGATGTTCGCCGCGGCTCACGGACAGGCCGTCGCCTTGATCGGCAAACGAGCGATACTCGGGGGGCTGCGTCAACGGCAGACGAATGCGTTCGCCGCTCTCCCAGGCGGATTGGTAAATCGCCAGGATGAGTTCTACCGCGCGTCGGCCTTCGGCCCCGTCGGTTTCGGGTTGGCCGCCGTGACGAATGGCGCGAACCATGTCTTCAAAGCAGCGTTGGTGACCGCGGAAGCTGATCGCCATCGGATCCTTGCTGCCGATGCCGGTTCGGTCTTGTGGCGCAAAGCGTTGCCGGGTCTTCTCGTCGCCATCCAGTTCTTCGGCGAACTCCCACCGGCTGAGTTTGTCGCCTTCCAGGAATACCGTCCCCTGCGTGCCGCAAAGCTGGATCTTCTGCGGCAGGCCAACGGTGGAAAAGCACGCAGTGGAACCTTCGATCACGCCGAAAGCACCGTTGCGAAAACGCAGCGTCGCGGCTGCCACGTCTTCGACTTCGATCCGTTCATGACCGCGGACACCGGCAAACGCCGTGACCTCCTCGACGTCCCCATTCAGATGCAGCAGCAGGTCGACGTAATGGATGCCCTGGTTCATCAGCGCGCCGCCGCCGTCCAGTTCCCAGGTCCCACGCCAACTGCCGGAGTCGTAGTAGGCCTGGCTGCGGTAGATCTTGATGTAGGCGTCGGCCAGGATCACCTGGCCCAGCCGCTGCTGCTGCACGGCCTCGCGAAACGCCAGCACCGCGTCGCCGTAGCGTAACGGCAGAATGGCCGACAGCAGGACGTCGTTCTCTGCACACGCACGGATCATCGCATCCACCCGCTCCAGCGTGATCTCCAGCGGCTTCTCACAGATCACATGTTTACCGGCGTTCGCTGCCGCGACAGCCGGTTCCAGGTGCGCTCCGGACGGCGTGGCGATCGTCACCACATCGAGCCCGTCATGCGCCAGGAACTCCTCGATATCCGAGTAGTCATGACATCCCCAATTGTCGTTCAAACGGCGCGCGGCGCCCGGGGCCTTGTCGAAGACAGCAACCAGCTCAGCCCCGTCCACAGCGTCGATTGCCCGCGCGTGGAACTCGGCAATTTTGCCGCAGCCGACAATGCCGAAACCTAACGTACCCATTCAGATTCTCCTACGTTGTCGGCAGAGCCACATCAACAATTTCCCCGGACTTGGCGGATTCCTCTGCTGCGAAGACTACAGCCACGGCGCGGGCGCCGTCGATCAGGCTGGGGTAGGCGGCCGGTTTGTTGTTGACGATCGCGTCGTAGAAGCCTTCGACGTTGCCGGAGTACCCCTTGGGATTGGTCTTGTCGTAACCCGGCACCTCAACCGGCTCCCACGGTTCTTCGGCGCCGTTTCCGGTGAACGTCTGAAGATGCACCTTCGAGCCCTGGCCGAAGTACAGATCCTCGCGATAGAGATTGCGGTCCGTACCGTAGATGTTGAAGTAATGCCGGTATGGTGATACGTGAAAGGCATTCAACGTACCGACCAACCCGGACGCGAACTCCAATTGACACATGGCAACATCAGCCGTGCCGGTGGTCGGGTTGACGTCATAACGCATCATCGACTGGATGCGGGTGATCGGGCCGAAGTAGAACATCAGTTCGTGAAAGCCGTGGACGCCGCATTGGAACAGCATGCCGCCGGGATTCTTCTCCGGATCGCCGCGCCAGTCGCCGGGCTTGATGCAGAAGCCGCCGCGATGGCCGGTGACCTTCTCGATGTGCGACACCATGCCGAGCTTGCCGCTGTCGATCGTTTCTTTGATGTACCGGCTGATGGGTTCGCGTTGATGATTGTTATGCCCGAGCATCACGACAACGCCGCTTTTCTTCTGTGCCGCCAGCAACGCATCGATTTCCGCGGGCGTCGAACAGAGTGGTTTCTCAACAAAGACGTGCAGTCCCTTTTCCATCGCGGCAATGGCCTGTTCCGCATGGAATTTGGCACCGGTGGAAATGACCATCGCCTCGATGCCTTCGACGTTCAGGAGGTCCTCGTAACTGTCGACCGGCCGGGCGCCGTCCTGCTTCTCGGCCTGCGCCAGGGCTTTCGGATCGATGTCATACGCCGCGACCAGGTCGAAGCAGCCGGCCTGCCGCAAGGTATTGCGGCGGAAGCCGCCGAAGTGGCCGACACCGACCTGGGCCACGCGCAGTTTTCGTGTCTCGCTCATTGTCTTTACCTTTCTCTGCGGCCTTCCCGGTGGATTTCGGGATCGAACTCCCAACCGTCCATGAGTCGTTTCTCCAGCTCATTTCGCACTTGGGCGAACTCGGGCAGAGCCGCAACATTATGCTGTTCCAAGGGATCATCGGCGACGCTGTACAATTGCGGCAGGTCGCTGTGTGTATAGATATATTTCCAGTCTCTGGTCCGGATCATGCGTTCCGGCGCGCCCTTCGAGTAGAACTCCGAAAACACCGCATGATCAGGATCCGTTTCGTCCTGCCCCGCCAGAAACGGCGCCAGACTGCGCCCCTCCAAGCCGGCCGGAGCAGGCGTCCCGGTCAACTCGCAAAATGTCGGGATCAGATCCGTCAACCCCGCCAGCACGGAACAACGGCTGCCCGCCGGCGTCACGCCCGGCGCCCGGATCAACAGGGGCACCGCGACGGCCGCTTCGAAAAAGCAATGCTTCTGCACGAGACCATGGTCGAACAACATCTCGCCATGGTCCGAGGTGTAGACCACGATCGTATTCTCCCGCAGGCCAAACCGATCCACCGCACTCAGGATGCGGCCCAGGACGTCGTCCATGTAGCTGACGTTCGCATAATACGCGGCAGTCATATGACGCACGTCTTCCTGCGGGTAATGCTTCGCATTGAAGTTCGTCTCACGGATGATCAGCGGCAGTCCCTCACCGAACGGTTCGGCGAAGGTCTCCGGGATCGGCATGTCGTCGGGATTGTACATGGCGTGGTACTCGGCCGGCGCATACCATTCCGGATGCGGCTTCTCCAGGCCGACCCAGAGGCAGAACGGCTCTTCACGGTGTTCCTCAAGAAACTGAACCGTGCGTTTGCCGACGAGACTGTCGTAGATCAACTCCTCTTCCAGTTCGATCGGTTCGTTGTTCGGGTTGAGTGCCAGTCCGGCCTTGTGATGGGGACACCAGTACTTGTCCACATTCTCCTTGCCGATCTCGTCGATGTAGTCCTGCCACCAATAGGTCAAATAGCGGAGATACCGTTCGTCGAATCCGAGGTCGCGGCCGTTCTTCTCCTCGCCGCGGATGTGCACCTTACCGAACGATCCCGTGACATAGCCGGCGTCGCGGAAGATGCTGCCCAGCGTCGGCAAGTCATGCAGCACAAACGATTCGCCATGGCCAAAGGCGTTGCAGGTGTGCGGGAATGTCCCGGTCATCACCGACGACCGCGACGGCCCGCACAGCGGCGCCTGGCAATACGCCTGGTCGAAGGTCATCCCGTCCGCCGCCAGCGCATCGATGTTCGGCGTCCGCACCAAGTCGTTACCGTAACAGCCGGTCACGACTTTCTGGTGCTGGTCGGATATGATGAAGAGGATGTTCGGTTTTGTCATGTCGATTGTGATGTTGCGCAGATTTCGTGCTTGGCCTTGTTCCACTACACTGATTCACAGCTGGCCAGGAGGTCCTTCAGCGGCGCGGTCGCCAGACAGACCACCGTGTCCGCGGCGCCATAGTAGATCATGACATCGTCACCTTTGACAATGCCGGTCATCGGGAAGACGACGTTGTTGCGATAGCCGCCGTCGGTTTCATAGTCGGCTTCGGGTGTGATCAACGGCGTCTGGCCAAAGCCGATCAACCGGCTCGGGTCTTCGAGGTCAACGAGGGCCACGCCGGCATGGTAGCGCTGGGGCCAGCGATCTTCCCAGCCGTTCTTGCCGCGGCTCGGATCGAAGTCGACGCCGTGGATCAGCAGCAGCCAGCCGGCGTCGGTTTTGATCGGCGGCGCGCCCGGCCCGATCTTGATGTTGGCATACGGCACGTCCGCCGTGTCCAGCAGCAGTTTGTGATGCCCCCAGTGTTCGAGATCGGGCGAGCACGACACCCACATGTCGAACGTCGAGCCGAACCACTTGCCGTAATTGTAGGCATAGCCGTCGGGCCCTTCCCAGAACGGCCGTTCCAGCCGCCAGTACTTGCCGCCGACCTTCTCCGGGAACACCACAGTATTGCGTGACGCCGGCAAGGCGAGGTCCACCAGTTCGAACGTTTTCAGGTCGTCCGACAGGAACATCGCGGCGCGCGAACCCTTGGTCGTCACGGCACAACAAGTCATGCAGTACCGTCCTTCCAGCATAATCAGGCGCGGGTCGAACAGCCGCCGGAAACCGGCCGGCAGCGGGATCTCCAGCGGCGCCGGATCACTCGTCCAGTGTACGCCGTCCGCGCTGCGGGCCAGACCAAGATTCGTCCTGCCGCCGCTCGGTACGCCCGCTTTCGGGAACACATCGTTGCGGTACATCATCAGATAGCCATCGCCGGTCTCGATCACCGAGCAGTTGAAGACCAGGCTCGATGGAAACGGGAGGTCGTCTTTGGTGAGGATCGGGTTCTCCGGATACCGCTGCAGAAACGGCGCCGACACGAAGTCGCCAACCGCTTGGGGGTCCTTGATATAGTACGGGTTTGAATCGGATTTTGCGTTCACGGGTTATTCCTTGATTTCCATGCGTCGCGAGTCGTTGACGGCCGATTCCTCGGCCGCCAGGCAAACAAGGTGGGTTTTCCATGCATCCAGGGCGTCCTGGTGGGGCGCTTCGCCCTTGGCCATGCTTTCGACAAAGCGCGCGATGTTGCCGCTGATGTCGTGATGAAATTCGTTGACCGCCATCTCGGTGTAGTCCTCGATGCGCTCCAGTTCCACCCGTTTGCCCTGCCGGGCGTCCGGGTGAAACTCGGCGTACCGACAGACGAGGATTCTTTGTCCGATACAGTCGATCCGCAAGGCACCGTCCGTACCGGTAATGATGAAGTACATGTCGTGTCCCTGATCACCGTAGTCGGCGTGCTTCGCGTTGTAGACACTCGACGTGTGACTGGTCTGGATCGTCCCGCGGACACCGTCGGCGAACCAGAGATGGGTACAGACATTATCCGGCATGCTCGGCGGGTACTGCGGCAGCACGTTCGGGTTGGCGAAGCTCTGCACCGCGGTGATGTCGCCGAACCAATGGCGAAACAAGTCGATCTCGTGACAGACTTCCATGAAGTACAGCCCGCCGCTGCGTACCGGGTCGGTACGCCAGACGCCG
Organism: uncultured Lentisphaerales bacterium; assembly: GCA_964384625.1. Taxonomy (GTDB): domain Bacteria; phylum Verrucomicrobiota; class Lentisphaeria; order JABSQK01; family JABSQK01; genus CAYLNH01. Next base: position 18,398 of record CAYLNH010000013.1, on the reverse strand, counting down.
TTGCCCTCGGCCAGCCAGGCGCCGCGATGATGAATGAACTCGACGCCGACCGGCCGGCCGACGGCGCCCTCTTCCAGGAGCTCCTTCACCCGCCGGCCGATGAACGAGATGCGTAACTCGAAGTCGATCGCCAGATGTGCGTCACTCGCTTGCCACGCCGCGAGGATGGAGTCCAGCTCGACGCGATTGACCCCCATCGGTTTCTCCAGGAAGACGTCGACGTTCTGTTCCAGGAAACACTCAGCCATCTCACGGTGCAGCGCATTCGGCGACGCGATGATCGCCAGGTCGATCAGGCCGCCGGCCGCCATCTCACGGTAGTCAGTGAAGCCCGCTGCATCCGGATGTTTGTCCACATACTTGCCGACAATGTCTTCGTTGATATCACAGACTGCAGTGGTCTTGCCGTACTCCGTATCGATCGGGAACAGCCAGCCGACACAGCCGATTCGTTGTTTTTTCATCAGGCACAACTCTTTCCACAGGCCGTCATAGACCTGATTTCTCCATGGTTCCGGTGATCTCAGGATTCGGGCGAACCGCGGTGACGCGGAACTGGCGGACCTCGGCCCTGACGCCGCTGCCGATCAGGCGAAAACCAAACTTGCCCGTGTCCGGAATGCCATGTTCTCCGGGCCGGCGGTCAATGCAACCGTGGGCAAACCGGCCGTTCACGAAGAGCTGCAGGCTGATGCGGTCTTTGATCAGACGGATCTGGTACGGCTCGCCCGTGGTGTTGACCAGATCCTCGCCGTGCCCGATCAGAATCAACCCCGGATTCCGGCGCCAGTTCGATGTGCCCGTATGCTCGCCCTTGTCGTTGAACCGGCTGACCGAAACATGGTAACTCTGCAGGTCGGATTGCGCCGCAACATAGTCGCCGAAACAGCCGGTTCGCCGGCGCAGCTTGCCGCTGTCGGCAATCAGGTCTTCACCGTGAATGCCGCGCATGGCGACGAAGTTGATCACCAACCCGCCCTGACTGCACACGGTCAATTCATAGTCGATACACACCGGATCCGGCAGGTCATGGCGGAAGAACGCCTGACAACCCTCACGGCCCTGCGCGCTGCCCACGCATGCCAGAGCCAAGCCGCCGCCGTCCAGTACGGACATGCCGCCGACGCCCTCGTGGTGCCAGTTGTCCAAAGCGGTCAGATCGTCCTCGTGGAGCACGTCCACGGCTTCGTACAAGATCGTCATGTCGTCTTCCTTTCCGGTCGACCGTACCTTGTTTCGGCGCCCGCGTGCGTAACAACGCTGACCCCACGGTCCGTGAATTCAATCGCCGCGAGCGTCGGCGTGCTGTGGTGCAGTTCGAGTGCCGTCGCGAAGGACCGCCGGCAGCCGGGGGCGCGCAACAGGACGGTGCCGCGATTCGTCTCGGCCGGGTTGTCCGGGGTGTTGCCCCAATGTGCGTCGAAGGTCGCATCGCTGATTGTCACCGCACGCAGATAGATGTCGGAACGCACACGCCAATCGGCGACGAACAGGTCAACAGGGTCGGCGGCGGCGCGGCCGGTGAAGCAGCTCCAGGCGCCGTCGGCCGGCAGCGCGGGCAGTCCGAGCGCATCGTTCCCGGCGTCTTCCGTCCGGGCAACCATCTGGCCCCGGGCATGAAAGACAAAACCGAATCGTTTCGCCGTCTCGGCCTCCAATTCATCGAGCAGAACGATATAGGGGTAGTCGAACCAGACGGTGCGTGAAATCACGGCATCGTCGTAAAGCCCGTTCTGCAGACGTCCGGCATGATGGCCTTCGAACGTCTTCCACATCTTGTCGGCCGAATTTCCCCGAACGGCGCCGACGGCCCACGGCACCGCCGCCGCCGCGTCGCAATCGAACTGCAGCGTCTCCAGCGGTCCCTGGTCGTATTCATCCAGCATCAGCGTGTTGTGCGACAACGTGCCGCTGAGATAGGCGCCGCGGTGACATTCCTTCGTTTCGCAACCGGGCCAGCCGAGATCGCTGGTGATCACGGCGCCGTGCGCGTGCAGGGAGATGGACAGCTTGTCCATGTGGTGATGGCCCTGGGCGGAACCCGGATAGCGCCGCAGATTCTGAAACCACAGGGTGACATCATCCTCGCGGAACGTCACAATGTTCGCTTCCGGCAGGACGCAGCTCGCGGTCAACGCTGCGGGCGCTGTTGGCGGCGGCAGTTCGTCCGGACCGAAGGCGAGTGCCGCCCAGCTGTTCCTTGGGGCGCCGCAGCGTTCGTACAGCAACGCCAGCAGCTCCGCGTGCTTCGCATCCACCTGGCCAACGGCATACTCATACAGATGCCGCGTCTGTGTCAGCCGCATGGTGCCGGGATGCACGCGATCGGAAATGGAGAGCAGTCGCAGTTCGGCGTCGGCATAGTGCGGCATGGCGTCGAAGAACGTGGCATAGCGTTCGCAATGATCATCGGTCAAGACGCCGGCGGCAGCGGCTGCGCGCACCAGCGGTGTAATCGCGGTGACCACGTAGAAGCAGCCGTAGAAGGGGGAGTGTTCAAACCAGAAGCCGTCGGGCTTGCCGGTCTGCTCATTCCGGCGCAGCCCCTGTTCCAGGAGGACCTTGACGCCGCAGCGGTCGCTGTGGAATGCCTTGTCCGTGAAGTCATCACGGCCAAGACAGCGCCCGGCCTGGGCCAGGGCGGACATCGCCCAGACCGACATGTTGTGCACGATCATCACGTCCATCCAGCGCGAGATCGCCTCGCATCCGGGCGTGATGACGTTGGTGCGCAGGCGCTCCGTGTCTTCGGCGCTCCAGTTCGGTGCGCCTTCAAGCAGTTCCAGCGTCTGGATGATGTGCAGCTGTGCCTGTGCTTCATAGAGCCCGCCGTACATAAAGCGGTATGGCGTTTCTTCGATGTCGTAAGTCTTCGCGTAGTCCTCATAGCACGCGGCGAGATTGCGCAGGCCGTCAGCCGCCCACACGGCAAAACGTTCATTGCCGGTAAGTCGCCACAGGAAGCCCAGGCTGGACATCAGTCGCCGCAGCCGCTCGTGCTGCAGGATGGTCCAGCCTTCCGGCGAATTGGAATGCGGCGGCTCGAACCGGTGCAGATTGGGATTCCACAGCGGATCATGGCATTGCGGATCAAACTGGGTGTAGTGGCCGTCATCGGTGAACATGCGGCAACGTCCGGCGCTGCCGATCGGCTCACCGGCCAGTTCCGTAACGAATTGCGGCGTCTCCGCCAGGACCTCCTCTGCTTCGCGCTGCATCTGCTCAAGGACCTCCTTCGCCCACGGCAAGGAGGAGGTCTTGCGTTTGATCTCGTCGACGCGGTCGGTACCGATATACAGCGACGGCCAGATGGCCTCGATGGCCATGCCGGCTTCCATCGGGTTGAATACGCAGGGGAAACCAAAACTGCGGGGTGTGCTGTCAATGTTCATGCGTTTCTCTGTTGTTCATACTGCACCCACTCCGGGGTGCGTGATTTGTCCGATCACCCAACCCGGGGTTGAAACCCCGGGCTACACGACCGCGCCCCTCCGGGGCGTTGTTCCGAACATGCACCATAAGCATCCGAGCTCATGCGCTCCGAGCATGTATCATGAGCATCCGAGCTCATGCGCTCCGAGCATGTATCATGAGCATCCCTGCTCATGCGCTCCGAGCATGTATCATGAGCATCCCTGCTCATGCCTCTGAAGCCTTCTGAACGCCTTTCCGAATGTATCATGAGAATCCCAGCTCATGCGCTCCGGGAGCAGCGATGCCCATGGTGCAGTCTACAATCTCTTCGACGGGTATTTCGTGTGGCAGTTTTCCTGTCTGTGCCGCAATCGCTGCGACGCGGCCGGCGGCTTCGCCCATGGCGACGGCGTTGCCGGTGACCCGATAGCTGCCGTGAGCCAGATGATCGCCGCTGATGCAGCGACCGGCCATCAACAGGCCGTCGCGGTCCTTCGCGATCAAAGCGCCCAAAGGGATCCGATACGGTTTGACGTTGAACGGCAGTGGCTCCAGACCTTTGCCGGACTCACCGCTGAGGGCGTGAACATCAACCGGGAAGGTCGCCGGGCCCACTCCATGGTCAGGCTGCGTGCCCTGCTCCAGATCCGCAGCCGTGACGGTGGCGCGCCCATGAATCCGGCGAGCTTCGCGGGTGCCGATCTGCTCGGCCGTTGCCACTACCCGCAGACGCGACCAGAGACCGCCGAGAGATCGTAAACCGTTCACAATTTCGTGGACCTCATGCCGGCCGTGGATCGTTGCGGCGGTCACGGCTTGCGCGTCGGTGGCGGCCACGCCGTACTCGTGGTTGGCCATCATGATGTACAGCTCGTCGCCAAGCCAGCGCAACGTCGTGCCGGCATAGGACGGCGTCTGCCCGGTTGATTCGATGGCAGCATGCAGATTCGTCTTGGCGGATCCCCAGGTCGCACGATCAGCGGTGCGCAGGAAACCAGCCGCTGTCGCGGCATCCGCGTCCAATCCGGTAACCAGCGCAATCATACTCATCGGCTGTGTCCGGCCGCTTGCGGGCTCGCCGAGATCAAAACCGCAGCCGGCGCGCGCCGCCAGATCGCCGTCGCCGGTGCAGTCGATGAAACATCCGGCGGCGATCGCCTCACGGCCGGACTTCGACTCGACGATTGCATGCGTCAGCCGCGGGCCGTCACCGGCGGCGCCGGCGACCATACTGTGATAGAGCAAGTCCACGCCGGCTTCCAGGCAGAGGTCCTCCAGGAGTACCTTGAGCACTTCCACGTCACAGAGATTGCCGGGCGTATCGCCGACTTTGCCGCGCCCGCCGCGGGCGTCGATGGTCGCGAGCAGTTCGGCCATGATGCCGTCTTTGTTTTCGTGATCATGAAAGATCGCGAGCAGCCCGCTGGTCCAGATTCCGCCGAGGCAGCCGTGGCGTTCGACGAGCAGCGTACGCGCGCCGGCGCGGGCCGCGGCGAGCGCCGCAGCCACTCCGGCGGGGCCGCCGCCGCAAACGGCGACGTCGACGTCGCCGGCAACGGGCAGGTCTCTGGCTGGTTCCTGGATGTGGTTCATGGTCTGCGATCTCGCGGCGGCCGGGAGCGGAGTGAAACTCCGCGCTCCGTGTGCGGCTGCGCCGCGGAGATCTGGGCAATCACTTCACTCGTTCAGTTCTACCGGTGCGTTCGTCGACGTGATAGAAGGCGCCGGCGACGGGGACATCAATGGTGACGGCTTTGAAAGCGGGAATCGTGACTTGGACCTGCTGCCGCTCCTTCAATGGGGAACGAGCATAGACCAGCCACTCGCGGGATTTCGGTTTGCCGATCACATAGGCCAGGGAAAATACGGGTACGGCGGTCTTCAGCTTCCAGGGACGCGGCGGGTCGAGACTGGTGTCGAGAAGAAACCAGCGGTGTTCCTTCTGGAGCTCTCGGGGAATGCTTGACTGATAGGGATGCTTGTGTCTGGTGTTCGCCACCAGGGTCCCCTGCCGCCAGAATCGGGTCAGCACAGGACGGGCCCAGACGCGGTCGACGACGTTGACGACGGCTTCGAAATAGGCGCCGACGCGTTCGCGCGTGTCGATGTAGCCGCGCCATTCGCGCACCAGACGAGGACGTGTCAGCCACATACCGAACTCGACGTAACTGCCGTGACGCTCCGGCGTGTAGCCGGCGCCGTTCTTCTCGTAGTACTTCCATTTGTCGTTCTTTTTGCCGGGCGCACTGCCGTCCCACACGGAGAACTCCCACCAGAACTGCGGGTTCCCGGCGTAGATCTGTTTGAGCATGACGTTGAGATTCATGAACGAGATCTGCGGGCTGTGCACGCGGAAGTCAGTGGATGCATCCCAGTTATGCGTGTAGTACGACGGCGACCCGCCGTCCCAGGCTTCGGCCAGCGGGCAGAGGCGCCCCTGCGAATGCAGCGAATAGACCGGCCAGCCGCTCCAGCGGCCCATATGCGCCGGGCCGACCACACCGTAGCCGACGAACTTCGCGTTCTTCTTCCAGGCCGGCGCTGTCAGACTGCTGCGCATGCCTGCAAACAACGTGCGGTAGCGCTCGATCCAGCCGTCGCCGACAACCTTGCGTTTGAAGTCGTTGGGCCTGCCTTTGCCGTACTTGTCGAGATACCGCTTCGAAACCTTCTCCAGGTCCCCGTGCTTCTTCCATCGCAGTGTCGGTGCTTCGTTGTTACTCAGAAAGATGACCAGCGGCGGCTCCGGGTAGAGCTCCTGCAGTTTCTGCATCATGCCGCCCCTGGTCCAGACTTCGCCGGCTTCGCGCCAGGGCTTCAGCGAGCTGAAGGGGCTGATGCCGCGGCGGACATTAACCTTGCCGTCAAGCCCGATGACACAGGGGTTCTCCTCCGGCGGCAGGTTCTTCCAGGGATAGGGACCACCCGGAAACTTGCTCTTGCAGAGGATGATCTCCCACTGCGTGCCGACGAGCGTAAACGGCAGTTGCCACTCGGCGACCTGTTTGTAGCAGTCCAGGTATTTGCCCTGGAAATAGCGATGGTCGGTCCCCTGTCCGGCGCGCGGCATTTCAAACCACGGCATCAGGTGATGGCCGCGTTTGATCAGGTCCAGCTGGTAGACCGGACTGAAACCGGTCGGCTTGCTGCCGCGGTTCCAGTGGGCCGCCAGCGGCAACGGCCGGCCGGCGGGATCATCGTTCTTCTTTGTCGCCTCCGTCCGGATCGCGGCTGTAAGGCGGCTCAGCTCCTGCCTGCCAAGCGGCTCATCGGCGGTTCCGCCGGCTGCGAGCAGCAGCGCCGCAAGACTCATCATGGTGATTCTCATGGTTGATGTCCTTCGCTCCATTCGTTCTCCCGTGGTATATGCTGCGGCATTCCCCATGCCTGTTGTCCTGCATTCGGGCAGGCAATAGCCTACTCGTCGGGGTCGTACAACCATTCGGCGCTGGCGTTGCCGGGACTGATCAGATCCCAGTGCATGTAGTCCACGTGACTGTCGAAGAAGAGTACATTGCCGCCCATCATATGGCGGGTCGGCCCGGGGCCGGAACTGTAGGAACTGAAACGCCGCCAGGCTCGCGTGTGCGGCGCCCAGCCGTCGCCTTTGTCCGGGCTTTCCGGGCCGGTATCCGTGACGAGCAGGGTGTTGGCCGGTTGCCGCACGCGGTGATTCTTGATGATGGTGTTCTGCTGCCGGGCGGCCGTATCCTGATACCAGCCGCCGCCGGTGCTGTAGCCCGTCCGTGAGCCGTCCGCGTTCAGATGCCAATGGCCGTTGATGTAGGCATTCTTGGCATAGGCCGTGCGGAGGTAGGACATGAAGGCATTGTCGACGCCTTTGTTCGACGGCTGCGAACGGATGGACTGTTCGGTGGACGGGCAGACAAAGATCAGCGAAGCGCCGGTGGGCGGACGGATGCCGCTCCACTGGGGATCGGCAAGTTCCGCGTTGGCGGCATAGGGATAGAGCCACCACATCCAGAAAGAAGTGAAATTGTGGGCGATCCCCGTCGGACCGCCGGGCAGGAGGTCCTCGTTCTCATCGCCGTAAAGGGCAAAGCCCACGCCCAGCTGTTTCAGATTGTTCATGCAGGCGGCGCGATGCGCCTGTTCTTTCGCTTGCCCCAGAACCGGCAGCAGAATGGCGGCGAGGATGGCGATGATCGCCACCACCACCAGCAGTTCTATGAGAGTGAAGCACCACCAACCGGCTGCTGCCGGCCGACGCCCCTGCTTCCCGTCATTGATGTTCATCGGCACTCCCGCATTTTATTACATTCTATAATAAATGTATTGACCAAATCGTGCTGTGTCAAGCGTAACCCGACAATCCGGCAGGTTGCGTTTGAACCGGAGCGCGGAATGCCTCTAGATATAGATGTATTTTGACCCCGGGGCGGGCGGCGGGTCGGCAAGGGGGGGGGGCCGGCGGCGTTACTTCAGGACGACGCAGCCGGCGCCGAGGGTCTGCCTGGGTTTGGCGGCGAACTCCAGTTTCAGGACGGTGATTCCGGCGATGCGGTCCGGACTGGATTCGGGCAGGCCCTGCAGCCGCAGTTGTCCTTTGCTCTGCTGGAAGGAGATCGAATTGCCGTTGTGCAGAAAGGACGCATTGAGCAGTTTGGTGCGGAGGCCGCCGATCACGATTTCTTTCCCCGGCCAGCGACTGCACCAGAAGTAGGCGGTCTTGCCTTTCCGCGTCCAGGCGCCGAGCGGACACCACTCGAAGGTATCGGCGCAGCTCAATTTGCCGTAGGCGGCTTCGCCGTATTTCGCCAGCCATTTACCGACGGGCTGCAGTCGTTCGACGGCTTCCGGCGGGATGGAGCCGTCGGGGGCGGGGCCGACGTTGAGCAGGAGGTTGCCGCCGGCGGCGGTGACTTCGCGGAGCATGCCGAGGACCTCGCGGGTGGAGCGCCAGTCCTGTGGCGGGGCATAGGGCATATAGCCCCAGGAGCCGTTGAAGGTCATGCAGGCTTCCCAGGCGCGTCCGGCTTCTTCGGCTCGGATTTGTTCTTCCGGCGTGCCGAAGTCCTCCGGCAGTTTGGCGCGGTTGTTGATGATGATCTTCGGCTGCAGTTCGCGGACCATGGCGTTCATTTCGGCGCTCTCCCAGAGCTCCGGCGTGGCCAGCGGCCAGGCCACATCGTACCAGAGGATATCGATCGGGCCGTACTTGGTCATCAGTTCGCGGACACAGCCGCGGGTGAAGTCGAGGAAGCGCCGGCGCGCCTTGTCGTCGCGGACGCACCGGGCGCCGTCGGGATGGTGCCAGTCCATCAGGGAGTAGTAGAAACCAATGCGCAGGCCGTGTCGGCGGCAGGCCTCGACGTATTCGCGAACGAGGTCGCGCTGCGGTCCGCGGCGGCAGGCATTGTACTCGGTCTGCTGCGTGTCCCAGAGGCAGAAGCCTTCGTGGTGTTTGGTGGTCAGCACCATATATTTCATGCCGGCCTGTTTGGCGAGCCGGGCCCAGTCGTCGGCGGCGTTCGGTTTCGGCTTGAACTGTTGCGTCAGTTTTTCGTATTCCTTGACCGGGATGCGTTCGCGGTTCATGACCCACTCGTGGCGGCCGAGCACGGCATAGAGCCCCCAGTGGATAAACATTCCGAAACGGGCCTCATGCCACCATTCCATTCGTGTTTTGCGGGTGGCTTCTCCCTGGTCGTATCTGGCCATGGTTTCTCCTCTGTGATTCAATTACGGAAAGTGTCGGGCTCAGTCCTCGGCCGGGGCCATGGTGGTCAGCAGATCCCAGACTTCGGCAGTGGTTCCCTTGTCGAGGACGGCGTCGGCATGCGCCCGGCAGGTCGACATGTCGAGCCGGCGGATTTGCCGCTGCAGTCGCGGCAGGAAGTGTGCATCCACACTCAGGGTCGGCATGCCGATACCGATCAGGAACGGGATGAACAGGGGCTCATGGGCGAGCTCACCGCAGATGGACACGTCCCGGTTGTGAGCCAGGGCGGCGTCGACGACCTGCTTGAGCGACCGCAGCACCGCCGGATGATGCGGCTTGAAGTAGTCGGCCACCCGTTCATTGCCGCGGTCGACCGCCAGCATGAACTGGGTGAAGTCGTTGGTGCCGATGCAGAAGAAGTCCGACACCTTGGCGAAGTCATGCATGACCGGCACAACCGACGGGATTTCGACCATCATCCCCACCTGCATATCGTCGGCGAACGGCACGCCTTCGGCGGCCAGTTCTTCGCAGCAGGCGTCGTACATGCCGCGGGCCCGGATGAATTCGTCGAGACTGGAGATCATCGGGAACATGAGCCGCAGGTTCCGGTGGCCGGCGCCGGCCCGCAGGATGGCGCGGAGCTGTTCGCGGAAGATGTCCGGATAGCGCAGGGAAAAGCGGATGGACCGCATGCCCAGGGCCGGGTTGTCTTCGGGCAGGTGTCCCGGGAAATAGCCGGCAACCTTGTCGCCGCCGATATCCAGCGTGCGCATGGTCACCTCGCGGCCGTCCATCTGCTCGATCAGATAGTGATAGATATTCACCTGCTCGGCTTCCGACGGGAAATCGGCGCGGATCAGGAAAGGGAACTCCGAGCGGTAGAGACCGACGCCTTCGGCGTTCAGTTCGCGAGCCAGATTGACGTCGCTCAACAGGTTGATGTTGGCCGTCAACCGGATGCGTTCACCGGACTGCAGCCGGGTTTCGCCGTGGAGTTTCTCGCGCGGGGTCTCGTGCCGGCGGCGATTGCGTTCGGCAAACGAAGCAACCACCTCCTCGGTCGGTCGGACGTAGATGTTGCCGATGTCCGCGTCGAGCAGCAACGGGGTATCGGGCGCCAATTCCAGCAGTTTCTGGTCGTTGGTGATGATCGTGGGCAACTGCAGCGAGCGCCCGAGAATCGCGATGTGCGACGTCACCCCGCCGCTGGCGACGATGAAGCCGACGGCGCCGCCGCTGGCGAGTTTCAACAGTTCCGACGGATAGAGGTCCGGAGCGATGACGATCTTCCCCTGGCACTCCGGCCGGGGGTCGGTATCGGTGTTGACCAGGTTGGCGATCAACCGGCCGGCCAGATCCTCGACGTCCGAGACTTTCTCGCGGATATAGGCGTTCGGGCTGCGCTGGAAGATATCGATAAAATTCGTTGCGACTTGCCGGACGGCGGCCGGGGCATTGACTCCGTCGCCGATCCGGGTCTGCATGGCGCCGGCGAATTCGGGGTCGCGGAGGATCATCAGATGCGCGCCGAAGATCATGGCGGCGACTTCGGGCAGTTTATTCTCGAGCTGTGCCTGCAGGCCTTCAATCTGTTCTTCGGTCGCCTGCAGCGCGTGCTCGAACTCCTCGAGGCCGTAGGCCCGGCTGTCCTCGACGGGAGTGGGTTTGCGCCAGTTGGCGCGGGACCGGCCGTACACCATGAGCGGCGCCATGGCGTAGCCTTCGACCGCGGTCTGGCCGCGGATCAGGATCATCTCGTCGCCGTTCGCCGGCCCGGTCTCCGCCTGTTCATGGAAGGACAACAGGATCCTGGCGTTCTCGATCATGCCGGCCAACTGCGACGCCGTGGCCTGCAGCGCCAGGACGTCGCTCTCGTTGAAGTTGTCCTCTTCCCGGCGTTGGGCGACCAACACGCCGATGCGTTCCGAACCGCGCTGAATCGGCACCGCCAGGAACGATTCGTACTTCTCCTCGTCGAGGCCCTTCACCGCCTTGAAATGCGGGTTCTCGCTGGCCTTCTGTTCGCAGACCGGCCGGCGGCTCTCCAGGCACAGGCCGACCAGCCCCTCGCCCAGGCCGAGGCGGACCTCATTGACCTTGTCCGGATTCAGCCCGTGCGTGGCCCGCAGGTACAGTTCACCCCGGCTCTCGGTGAACATGTAGATACTGCAGACATCCGCCCGGATGTGGTCGGCCACCATATCCACCGTGCGCTGCAGGAAGGTATCGACATCGGCACTGCCCGCCAGCAGCGAGCTGAGCTCGTTGACGTTGCATAACAGGTTGAGGTGGTCGCGTTCCATCGTTTCGGGCACTGCTTTCAGCTTGGGTGTCGGCCGCAGCCGTTTTCGCGGCATTGCGATCTACTATAGTTGCAGCCCTGAGCGTGTCACCCAAAAAAACCCGGGTTACGCTTGTTAATCAAACCTTGCCGGGACATCTTGTGCCGGGTCCAAGGAGGATCTGCGCGACGACCGCAAAAGGAGGACACCCGCTCACATGAAATACCTGTATTCTGCCCTTTTTCTGATGGCTGCCGCCGTCGTTGTACCCGCCAACGACCTGGTGGTCAGCAAGGAAGCCAGAAAGAAAAACCCCACTCTCAAAATCCGCGCCTGGAAGGGCGACAAGACGCTCCTGGCGCGGGTGAAGCAGGATTTGATCTTCTCCGACTGGTTCACGCTGACCGAGGCGAAAGCCGCCGACTATTTCCTCGACGGCAACGGCAACGTCGAAGGCGACGCCGCCGCCGTCACCCTCGAGCTGACGGGGCCGCAGGGAAAACTGCAGGTCGCCGCCAAACACACCCGCCCCGACTGGGTCGTCCACGGCGCCGTGGACAAGTTGATCAAGGGCGTCTTCAAAAACCCGGGCTTCTGCTCCACCCAGATCGCCTTCGTCAAGACCAACAACAACAACAACAAAGACGTCTGGCTGGCGCAATTCGACGGCAGCAACGCCACCGCCCTGACCGACAACGGCACCATCTCGACCGAACCGGCCTGGGGCGCCGGCAACCGCTACCTCACCTACACCCTGTACAGCCAGACCTCGACGGATATCATCATCCTCGACTTCGAGAAGAACCGCCACAAACGGCTGGCCGGCTACAGCGGCCTGAATGCCGGCTGTGCCCTGTCCAATAAAGGGGTCTTCGCCGCCATGACCCTCAGCAAGGGCGGCAAACAAGTCGACCTCTTCGTCAAAGACATCGCCACCGACAAGCTCTACGCCATGACCAACGACAGCTTCGTTGAGGCCTCGCCGTGCTGGTCGCCGGACGACCGGCAGATCTGCTATGTCGGCAGCAAGGCCCGCCGCCCCACGCTGTTTGTGGTCAGCGCCCGGGGCGGCGCCCCCAAACGGCTGGCCAACCTGCTGGCCGAAGCCGTCTCGCCGGATTGGTCGGCCGTGTCCAACAAGATCTGCTTCGCCGTGCTCAAAGGCGGCCAGTACACCATCGCCGAGATCGACATGAACAAGGACGATCGCGAACCGCGCATCCTGGTCAGTGCGGCCGGCGACTGGGAGGCCCCGTCGTGGACGGCGGACGGCCGGCATCTGGTCTGCAGCCGGAAGCTCGACGGCGAACAGAAACTGTATCTCGTCGACTCCTGGTACGGCAAGATCCGCGAGTTGCGCACCGGCACCGGCGTTTCCCTGCCCGCCTGCTCGCATCAGTACGTGACCGAGTAGACCGCGGCGGCGCCCGTCGTCCCGCCGGAACGCCCGTCCCGGGGCGACGACGAAAAAAGTTGCGAACCGATGCAACCCTTCGGGCGCATCGGCGTCTCATACTGCAGATACGGTGATAGGCATGCCGGATCTAAAACCAACCTCGCAGTTGCGAGTATACGGGTAACTTCTCCCGCCCGACACTCGAAACTGTATCCCTCCTCCGGGCGCGGTCTTCCCCAGCCGCGCCTAACTTCTTTTAAACCGCTCCAGAGTGGGCTTCGAGCGCCTTCGTCCAGTCACAAGCATCCTGCTGGTGAACGCCATGAGCAGGGATCAGTCTTCGTCCCGATCTCTCGAGCGTCGGGACTTCGCCGCGACACGTGCTCATGGTATGTCGGGAGGGAGTGTTGCGCCTCACTGCGCCAAAGTGTCGTCAATCTGGTAGATGATGTTCTTGCCGTACACGTCTTCTTCCACGATCACCACGTATTGCCCGTTCTTCCGACGATGCGCCTGGAGGGCGTACGGGATGTCGACCCAGACGTGGTTGGCCACCTTGCCCAGTTCCCTGCCCGGCACAACTTGTTGGACGTGGTTGCCGGTCCTTGCATCGTAGACTTCAATGATCGACGTCTGCATGTAGACGACAAAGACCAGGTCGCCGGCGACATCAAAGGATTTTGCTGAACGCTTCACTTCGTACGGCAGGTTCGTACGCCAGGTCTGTTTGCGTTCGCCTTTGAGCCAGCCGTCATACCGGATCAACACGGCGCCGCCGGGAATGAAGTGTTTATTCTCACCCCATTGGCGTTTGCGGTCCGCCGTGAAGCCGGCGACATACAGCGTGTCGGTGGCCGGTATATACTTCACGCGGTTGACTTCACGGAACGGTTCGGGCCGGGGGAACTCCTGCATGTCCTCCCGGCGGTAGACCGGAATGCCGCGTTCATCCAGGCCGGCGCAGGGATAGTACCGAATCCTGCCGCCCCAGACCGGGCCCCAGATGTTGCCCTTGATATCCGGCGCGCCGCAGATGCTGTCGCGTTTGGTGCCCAGCAGTGTGTACTCATCTTCCTGATAATTGCCGTCGGCGTTCTTGTCGTACCACAGCCAGCGCCAGCCGGCGGGTTGCTTGCGCGTCTTGTCCCCCGGACTCCCGGCAAAACGCCCGCAGGGAATCGCAAGCTCCCCCTTGAAACGATGGATCCAAATGTTCGCGCCGTTCTGGTCCAGGCCGAACATGAACTTCCTGCCGCCGATCCGGCGGATCATCGCCGTGTTCCCGCCCTTGACCTTCACCTGGTCGGCAAATGGATTCCTGATGTGCGCGGCATAGCGCCAATTGCTGCCGGCCGGTTTGTCGTAGTCAAACATAAACCGTTCCGCCCGGGAATAGATGCTCGTGTCGTCACCGGGATCGATGCCGTTGCAGTCGACGAAGTTCAACCCGAGCCGGCGCCAGAGAAGCTTGCCGGCCGGCGAGAACTTACGCAGATCCGTGCCCTGCCAGCCGTTCACGCCGTCGCAGCCGACGTACAGGTTGCCCTTGCCGTCCATGCCGATCGTGCGCAGTCCGCTGAAGGCTTTGTCACGCACCTTCCCCGGCGTCGGGCCGGACCACACCCCGCCTGCTTCGCCGAATGCTTTCACCAGCGTCGGCCGGGCGCCGCTGATGTCGTAGAACAGCACCTGCTGGCGCCGACCGTTGTCGGCCACCAGCAACTCTCCCGCCGGACTCAGCGCCAGATACGCCGGCTGCTGCGGCCCGTCCAGAAGGACCTCCTTGCCGCCGACCAACCGGAATACCTGGTTGGGCTTCTCCTTGTCGCCGGTGCGAATCACCCAAAGGACCTCCTTGTGATCAACCACCAGCGACGCCGGCCGCTCGAAGGCGATCCGCTGCACCGGCTTCATGGTCTTCGTGTCGACCACGATGATCTGTCTGCTGCCGGGCGCGCTGACGTAGAGCTTGCCGGCGCGGCAGAACATACCCGTCTGAAATCCCTTGGTCAGCGGCAGGCGGTTGCCCTTCTTCGCACCGGCAAAGCCGGCGAACTTGCCGTCCCAGGTGTAGCGGGCGACGCCGCGTCGTTTGAAGCTCCAGTCGACCGCGAGCCCGAGATAGATGTACTTGTCGTCGCCGGCCGCGGCTTTGCCGCCGCGCCCGCCGCCGGTCTCCCGGCACATGGCAATCGGTTCGCCCTCCGGACTGTAGATGCCGCCTTCGCGATGGCCCTCTTCCCAGCGGCTGTTCAGGACGAACGTGCCGTCGGCCCGCACCCACATGGCGTCGTGGTGGTGTTGGATCCATTTGCCGTCGGCGCCGCTGTAGCTGTTGCCGATCCAGGAGGACTTGACGGTCAGCCGTGGTTTCGGGTCCCGGGCCAAGAGCAGCAACGGAAGCAGGAAGAGGAAAACCAATTTGAACATCAGGACTCCTTGTGACTGGACTTTTTTCTTCCGCATGACGATGACTGACCTTTCTGTTCGCCCCCTTCGGGGACGTTGACCCCGCCCCTCCATACCCCGGGTTGACACCCGGGGCTACTCATGTTTGCGCCCCGTCGGGGCGCGGCAACCGGGAGCCCTGCGGCAACCCCGGGTTGACACCCGGGGCGACTCATGTCTGCGCCGTGTCGGGGCGCGGCAACCGGGAGCCCTGCGGCAACCCCGGGTTGACACCCGGGGCGACTCATGTCTGCGCCGTGTCGGGGCGCGGCAACCGGAAGCGGCAACCCCGCGTTGACACCCGGGGCGACTCATGTTTGCGCCCCGTCGGGGCGCGGCAACCGGAAGCCCGCATGACTCCTACGGCAGCTTGCCGGTAATCGACAGGCGGTCGTCCCAGATGTCGCGATTGATGACGCCGCCGCTGTAGGTGCCGCCGCGCTGACAAAGCTGGACGCCGTCCGGACGGCCGTTGATATCACGAATCGACAGCGTCTCCACATGGCCGTCGGCATAGGCAAAATTGGCGCGCGAGCCGGGATGGCGATAGGTCAGGCCACAAAGGAAACCGACGCTCCAGAAGTAGCCGTCGGCCATCATCCAGGTATTTGCCGGTTCCTGAAATGCGGTGATACGCTGGCCTTTGCCGCCGTTCGGTCCCGGGCCGGTGGCTTCGAAGGGCCATTTGCCGTTCATGCCCCACTTGGTGCCGTCCATCTGGTAAGGAGCGTTCAGTTGGTAGGTATTGAAGACTTTGAACCAGTCGGGCAACTCCGTGGTGCTGGGACTGCCCTGATCGCGGGCCTGGGTGTAGTCCCCGTTCGAGTGCAGCATGGCGTCGACAACGCCGCCGTTGGCGTAGGTATCCGTCTCGAATTCCAGGCCCCAGAGCGTGATTTCCGGTTGAGACTCGGCACACTGCAGAATCGGGTTGTAGCGCACGTCGGCGTAGTTGCCGCCGTTCTGATTCTGCATGTCGCGCACCTCATAGTCCAACGCGCCCGCCTGCATCAGGCGCCAGATGGCAATCGGACGATTCCCCTTGTTCCACTGGCTTTCCGGCAGGTCGTAGGCGTGCGCCGGAATCAGATGGCCGTCGTCGTTCTCCGTCTGACCGATGAACGCCATGTTCACCTGACGGATCTGGTTGATGCAGACGATGGTGCGCGCCCGCGCCCGCGCCTGCGACAACACCGGCAGCAGCAGGGCCGCCAGAACCGCGATAATGCCGACGACAACCAACAGTTCTATGAGAGTAAAGCGCTTTTTCATGTCAGTATCCTCCATGGGATTCAGTTGGCGGCGCACTCGTGCAATTCCGGTTTGACGGCGTCCGACGTTGTGGTTGAAGTTCCTTTGACCGCCTGCAGCAGGGCCCGGGCCGCCGCCGTTCCAACCCGATCCAGCCGGCGGTCGACGGTGAAGGCGGGGACGCCGGATTCCCATTGGCGTTGCGGGCAGTGCGCCCAGTAATTGTCATAGCCGGTTACAAGAAGGTTGTGGTCCGGAGCCAGTTTGCGGGCGGCGGCGATGACATCGTACACCATGCCGTCGCTGGCGCAGAGAATGGCGTCCGGGCGGTTCGCGGCGAAGACGTCGAACAGACTGCCGACAGTCATCTTGACCTGTCGCCGGAAATTGGCTTCGGAGATCTCCGGGTCCGGGTGACGCAAGGTCTCCACCGGGCCCAACAGATGAAGGCCGTGTTCCCGGCAGCCGGCTTCGATGCCCGCCAGACGTTCGACCATCCAGTGTTGGCGCCGGCCTGCACGCGGCCACCTCTCCCAAACCGTCAATACACGTCGGCAGCCGCGGGCCGCCAAGGCCGTTACCAGAGCACGTCCGCCGGCCCGGTGGTCGGACCCGAGGCGAATCGCATCGCTCGCCTGCCATTGCATTTCGGCCATCGCATCGGCCTGCGCCACGACCGAAATGCCGGCCGTTCGCGCCAACGCCACAAACTCGTCGCCGGCGCCCCAATCAAAAGCGTCGTCACAGACCAGAACGCCGGCCGGGCGATCGGTCAGGGCGCGACGAAAGCGGTCCACCTGATCGGCGCCGGGAGACAATGTCATCACCGGATGACCCGCCGCCTGGAACTGGCGCTGGGCGTAGAAATGCGACGCGCCCATCATCGCCGCGATCGCATTCGGCTGCGTTTGAGAATCAGGACTGGTGAACGATACCGCCACAATGGCCTCGCTGAGCAGAGACTTCGGTTCATCAATAAGGTCCTGGTTCAAGACCCGAATCCGCGGGGACACGGCCCGCACGATGCCCTGCTCCTGCAGGTGGGTCAGCGCACCGCGCACCGCATCCCGGCTGACGCCGAGACGGTCCGCAAGCTTGCGTTCGGCCGGCAGCCGCGTGCCCACGCGATAGTTTTGATTCTGCGCCAACTGCAGGACCCGATGGAGCGCCTCCTGTTCGGACGGACTGAGGATCGTCGCGCTGGCGGTCAATTCTACCATAATTTCTCCTTAATACCCCCATAATACCCCCAAAACAGGGCCGTGTCAAGGCGTTTTCAGGGGAAATCGCCGGCGCTGCGGCTGAGAACCGCTTCTCTACGGGAGCTGAGCAAGGCGAAAACCGCTAATCTGGGCCGGGACACTTGTCCCGGCCAGAATGCAAATCTATTCCTGCGTCGCCCTGCGTGTCGTTGTCGAAGGCCGGGGCGGCGGAGTGCCGAAAAGGGCGCGCCCGAACGCGGGCCAATCAAGCGGCAGCGAAATGATGAATCCATGTACCAAGGCTTCGATGACCGCCCGCTGTATTCTGCCTGGAGATCGCGTCCCGCGCTTTTGCGCGGCGGGACGGGATGTGAAGGAGGGCAGCAGCCGAGGGTTGGCGTTCAGCCGTGAGCCCTCGATTACTGCCCTTCTTTGCCCCGAGTCCCGGCTCTCAAGAGGTTGGGAACCTGCGGTACTTGCGGATCTGTCACCGGTATGAAGTCCGCACACCTCCCCTGTCTTCCCGCCGCCTTGGCCAGCGCGCCGGCCAAAGCGGCGGGAAGACGGGAACTGGAGGTGGCTGTCTAATGCAGGTGACCGATCCTGAAACTCCGCACCGCAAGCTCCTACGCCGAGGTTTCGGCGCTCAAGAGGGTGCGGGATCTCTACAGCGTTTCAAGCTATTCTGTAGCCGCCACTCCTCACGCTGAAGGCGTGAT
>CAYLNH010000012.1:41660-55091 GCA_964384625.1 uncultured Lentisphaerales bacterium | reverse complement strand
AATGGAGAAAGCTCCCCGGGCCCGCTTCACCAACACCCCGTCACTGACGCATTACTCCGTCCCTCCTGCCGTCCTTGCATTGCAGGAGGGCTGCAGGTATTGTAGCTGTACGCCAGCGGAGGAACGCACTCTATGCTCCGGCACACCGGGAAACGGATTCGCATGTCAACGAAGGGCGGCTCCAGGAAGGGCTTTCGGTCGACTGCGCTGCCGCCGTGCCAAGCCGCCGGCCCCCGGGCGGAGTCTGCCTCGCGCAAGGCGGGAGACGCAATCCAATTCACCTTGATTGAACTGCTGGTGGTGATCGCCATTGTCGCAATCCTGGCGGCGATGCTGCTCCCGGTGCTCGGCAAAGCCCGGCTCAAAGCAAATGCCATCGCCTGCGCCTCTCACCTCAAACAGTTCGGTACGGCATCCTTCCTCTATGCCGACGAGAATGACGGCCGCCTGACCCCGACCCGCCCCGGCGCCATCAACGGGATCACCTATTCCTACGTCAACTACTGGACCAACGCCAACCCCGCCGGGCAATGCCCGCCGATCTGGGTGGATCTGCTCCGCGAATACGGCCTTGATCGCGGCGTCACCATCTGCCCGACGTATCGGACGGATCGACCGCGTTGCGGCAGCGCCGATGCAAACATGGAATGCGATCCGCTGACGGTTCTGGGATACGGCATTAACGCCTATATCGATCGCGGCATCAACAACCAGGGCTTTGGCCCGGACGCCTCCTATCTTGGTCGTCCACTGAGCAGCATTATCGACCCGGAGCTCCGCCTGTTCTACTCGGATAACGAGGGTACCGCCTATGCCTTCGACTACCGGGTGGCGTGGGGTCGTTTCTACAAAAACAAGCACGGCAACGAAGGCAGCAGCGGTGTGCCCGCCGTCTATGAAGCATGGGAAGGCAATGTCTGCTTCTTCGACGGCCACTACGAGACGCGGCAGACCCGCGACATTTACACCCACGGCGTCGCCACCGATCCCGCTAATCTCGAGGCCTTCGACGTGGTCGAATGATCCCCGCCCGGCCGACTGCCGCCGCCGTCCTGAAATGGTGCGCCCCCAACCCGGCCGCCCCCGCAAGCTCTTCGAAACGTGCCGCTACTCCAGGCCCAGGGCGCGACGCAGGATGCGCTGATTGGTCTTGTCGGTTTCCGTCTTCAGCGCCGCTTCAAGACTCGGCCGATAGAGTTTCGGATACTTGGCGAACCCCCGGGCCATGACCTCATATACCCGGCGGCGATCATAGTTCTGATCGCTGACCACGAGTTTCGCAAGCAACTCCGGGACCTCCTTCTGATCAAACTGCAGGCGCCGGCGGGATGCGGCACGATGCAGGTTGGTGATCAGGTCCCGGCGGATCTGCAGGTCATTCGAGTCACTGAGCAACGGCGGCAGCTGCTTGAGCAGCGGCGTGCGGTCCTCGGGCGCACTGAACAACTGCCGCAGTGCCGCCTGGCGAATCCTGCGGGCGGCAGTCTGCTTGTAGTACTTCGGCTGTTCTGCGGTTCGAACCTGGTCTTCTTTCACCGCTGCCTCGTGCTCCTGCCGCAGAACCTGCAGCAGCCAGGCTTCAGCGGTTTTCGGCCGGGCCCGGTAGACGCTGTAGATCAGTGATTGCCGGAAGCCCAAACGCTCCTTCTCGGGAACCGACTCGAGCACGTCAAGGGCAACGGCCCAGGCTTCAGGGTCCGAGCTGGACTGCCGCAAACACCGGATGGCAGCCAACTGCACCGCCGGGTCGTCCTGTTGCCCTGCCGCCGCCTTGACCAGCTCCAACACTTTCGGGTCGACCTTGCCGGTGCGGTACGTCAGACGTTCGAGCATGCGTTGGCGCGTGGGACCGGCAACCTTGCTGTAGTAGGACAGGATGAACTCGCTTTGCCGGTCGCGGTGGTAATTCGCGAAGACCGAGTAGACCGTCTGGCTGAACTGCGCGTCGGCATCGAGGATCCAGTCCCGGTACTGCAGCCGGTCTTCCGGCTGCAGCTTCACCAGAAAGGCTGCCGCGATTTCCTTGCGGTAAGGGTGCTTCCCGTCCCGGCAGGCCCGGACCATGGCGGCCTGGACCGCCTTGTCCGTCGCGACCTGCGGCTGCAGCAGGCGGGCGGCGTCAACGGCGCCGCGGTCATGGACCGCCAGCAGCGCCAGCAGCGGCTTGCGACCGTTGAAGGTGCGATGGCGCTGCAGCTCCCGCAGGATCCGACTGCGCGTCCCGCGTTCGCCCTGCACCAACTGCTCCGCCAACCAGTCGACGTATTGATCCAAACCGTTCGCGATGATGAAGCTCGCGGCGCGCTCGGGATCCGTCGCGGCCGCCTTGGCAAGCCACGGCTTGAACTCCCGGTGGAAGCGTTCGGGGGCCAGGATGAACAGGGCATTGGCACTCTGTTCGTCGAGTTTGCCCTCGGCGCCGACGAGCCGCAGCGAGTCATGGTCGAGATCCGGGAACACGGCAAACGTCGGGAGGTCCCGGCAGGCGGCAGCGAGTTTTTCGCGCAGTTGTTTGCGGCAATACCGAATTGCCTGGGCCAATGCCTGCTGGTCCTTCAGGTCCACGGTCTTGGGCACCTCGATCTCGACCCAGAGCGGCTGCAGTTTATCCCAGTTCGTCGGCACGGCTCGCGACCCCGAAAGGGCAAAACGGATGTCCAGTGCGCGCGGGACGTGAAACAACCGGTTGCGGCCCGCCGCGACTTTGTACGTTGCGTTCTTCTCCCGGATCGTGATCCGCAGCAGCTTCCAGGTAGCGCGGGATTCGGCCGCATTGAACGACCCCTCGAAATTGAGCTTATACCGCAACGTCGGCGGCCATTTCGCCGCCAACGCCTGCCGCAGGATCGGGTGATACTCGGCTTCGGCCCCGTAGATCTCAACCCGCAGCCAGTGGCGGGCGCGTTGGGCCCGGAGCTGACCGATCAGCTCGCTGAGCCGCCGGATCGCGGCGCGTAGACCCGGGAACCGCCGGGACGCCTTGATAAAGGCAAGCGCCGCGGCCTCGTCGGGTTTGCCCGTGTCGAACTCGTCGATCAATGTCTGGGCATGTTCGTTGACGAGCACCTCGAATTCCTGCTCCCGCTGTCGACCCCAGTCCACGTAGCGGACGCCTTTGATCGACTGCGACATCGCCTTCGACCGCAACCGCGCCGGCGGATAGCGATAAACCTGCATCGCCTCCTGCTGCAGCTTCAGGCCGGCCGCGTAGTCCAGCTCCCGCAGAAGCTCCTCCGCCTGTTCCAGTTTCTTCTCGGTGACCGCCACCATTTCCTTCATCGCCGCGGCGGCGTCGACCCGGGTCGCCGTCAGTGTGTCGTCCGACGCCGGTTCGGCGCCCGCCGTGGTTGACGTTGCCGGCCCTGCTTCCTCCGTCCGCGCCGGCTGGTTGGCGGTCACCGCCGGCGGCGGCGCCGGCGGCGCGGCGGAGGGTTTCAACGCGAAGTAGACCAGGGCAATCAGCAGCCCGATCCCGGTGACAATCAGAAACAGCAGTCCGCCCACAAAGGCCAGAACCAGAAACAGATCTTTCTTCATCGGGTCAATGCCCCGCTTGGTCCAGGTTAAACAATCCTCGACAAAGTATACAAAATCCCCGGCGGACCTCAAGCCCCAGGCCGCGGCTGCCGGAAAATCCCGCGCCATTGTTGAAAACGGAGAGCCCGGATTTATTGTCAAAACCGAACTGCGAACAGGTTTTTTCAGGTATGGCGAAGAAGAAGAAAAAGAAGGAATTGGTGGCGAAGATCGATTTCGACTGTCTCGAAGCCGACTGCGGCAATACGATTCAGTTCAACCTCATGACGCTCAAAGAGAACAACGGCGAGATCAGCTGCGACAACTGCCATCGCCCCTACAAGTTCCAGCGCGCCTTCCTCAACAAGCTCGAAAAACTGCGCAACCTCGTGATCGCCGTCAAAGGCGCCGAGGACATTATCGACGACTGCAAGATCGCCGTCACCATGCCCGGCCACGAGGTCAAGCTTCCCTACCGCCTCTTGCTCACCCGGCTGAACACGCTCATCAGCCTGAAGGTCGGCAAACAGGTCGTCGATTTCAACTTCCGTATCGAACCCCTCAGCGGCAGCATCAAATAGCTCCATCGGGTTTCACTGCCTTGGCCCGTTTTGCCTCGGACTGTCGGTTCCCAGTACCTTGCTGTCCGGTGAAACCACGACGGACGTACCGACGAGTCTCTCTCAGCACCGGCCTGTCGACCTTCACTGTGTGTCTAATGAACTTCTTCACCAGGCGGATAAACCGCCTGGGGTCGTAGGATCGAGCCAATTGTTGGCAGGAAACGCCTACGGAAGTGACATGCGCCCGTGTCTGACCTCGTCCAATCCCGCCCGTGAATGTACTTCTTGTACCCGTCACGGAGGACTTTATGGACACCATTCGTATCGGCATCGTCGGTGCCGGCGGTAATACGCGAAACCGGCATATTCCCAATCTGCAGAAGATTGACGGCGTGGAAATTGCCGCTGTCTGCAACCGGTCGGCCGCGTCCGGACAGAAGGCAGCCGAGCAGTTCGGCATCCCGAAGGTCTATACCAACTGGCGGGAACTGGTCGAGTCCGACAAGATCGACGCCGTCGTCATCGGGACCTGGCCGAATCAGCATTGCCCCGTGACCTGCGTCGCGTTCGATGCCGGCAAACACGTGCTCTGCGAAGCACGTATGGCACGCAACGCCGACGAGGCCCACGACATGCTCGCCGCCCGGCGCGAACACCCGGAGCTGGTCGGCCAGATCGTGCCCTCGCCGTTTACGCTGAAGTACGACCGCGCCATCCAGCACTATCTCGCAGACGGCCATGTCGGCGAACTCCTGACGATCGATGTGCGGGCTGTCGGCCGTTCGTTTCCGGATTTCGACGCGCCGTTGAGCTGGCGGCAGGATCGCGAACTGAGCGGTTTCAACACCCTGGCGCTCGGCATCTTCTATGAGGCGCTGGCCCGCTGGGTCGGACACGCCGCCCGCGTTACGGCGATGACCCGGACCGTGGTGAGCCGTCGGGAACAGGACGGCGTCAAGCGTGTGGTTGACATTCCCGATCATGTCGATGTGCTGGCGGCGATGGTCTGCGGCGCCCAGGCCCGGATGCAGTTCAGTGCCGTTCAGGGATTGACGGAACGACAGCGGTATATCCGGCTGTCCGGTTCTGAAGGGGTTCTTGAGCTCGACCTGGATCAGGATTGCCTGCGCGGCGGTCGCCGCGGCGAGGAAACACTGACCCCCTTGGAGTTGCCCGAGGACCTCCTTGGCAGGTGGCGCGTGGAAGAAGAGTTTATCGGCGCCGTTCGCGGCCGCGAACCCGTAAAACGCACGACCTTCGAGGACGCTGTGCGCTACATGGAATTCACTGAAGCCGTGATCCGCAGCGCGGCCGAGGGGCAGGTTATCGCCCTGCCGCTGTGAGGCGGGCGGCGCTCAGAATTCGAGGTTGGTCGGTTTTGCCGCCGGGGGTTGCGGCGGGAGGTACTTTGCATGTAACGTAGTAGCAGGAGGAGTGGTACAACAGCGGAAGGAGCCTGTGCTATGAGTGCTTATTCCCTGAACCACGCAACCGAAACGAACCCCGCTGCGCGGGTGACCGGCGCCAGACTGATCGGCATCAGCGATGCCGTCCGCGGCTTCCTGATCCATCTTACCGAAAGCTGGTACCGCATCGGCAGTGCGCCGTGTGAAGACCTGACCCTTGCGGATACGGCTGTCGCTGACCGCCAATGCCTGCTGGCCCGATGCGACAACGGCTCCTATGAAATTGCCGACCTCGACAGCGGCCGGGCCACCAGAGTCAACGGTGAACGCATCCACGATGCCGTCCTGCACAACGGCGATACACTGCAGATCGGCCACTACGAATTCAGCTACCTGACTGACGAGAAACCGGTGACCGGGCATATTCCGGGCACGGTCCCGGAGCCGGCGCCCGATCCCGCGCTCCCCGTGAAGCGCGTCGTGGTGAAAATCCAGCGCCAGCAAGCCGAACCGGATGCCCCGCAGCAACCGGCCGACACCGCGCCCGACGTCTCCTGGAACGTCTTGATCGGGTTGGGCGCCGTCGGGCTGTTCGCCGGCATCCTGCTCGTCTGGCTGCTGCTCGGTTAGCAGCACCTGCCGCGAAAAGGGTGCGGGATTGGGTTTCTGCTTCCCGGGCAGAAGACCCAAGCTGAGCTTGGGGAGTATCTACACCCCCTTCAGTTCAGCCGGCACGCCAGAAACCCCGCCCTTTGTTTCGGAATTGGCAAACATTTTGCCAATCTTGAAGCAAAGGGCGGGGGGGCGTGGTGAAGGCAAAACGGCAGGGAGCCTGACACTCCCGCGGCACAGCAGGGGGATCTTTGCGCGCTGCGGGTAGCTGAGCACATGGAGTCAAGAGCTCAACTGCCGCCTGTCCGTCGTGACGGCAGAGCCGGCAGCGGGGGGCCGAGGGAGTGTCGTTCCAGGTGCCAACGTGGTCACGGGATGAGAACAAGGGGGTACCGTCGTAAACCGGTCACCGGCGTTTGGACCTGCGGCAAGCGCGGCGTCGGCTGGAACCGCTTACTGTTGCGGGTTCCGACGGCTCGCTGCAGAAGGCGTGTGAAACCACCCAATAGCACAATTCTACCGGCCGTAGGATAATCCTGTCAATCTCGCTGCGACGATGGAATTGAAAACGGCATACCCCTATAGTGGCGTCCCGCGTTGCGGTCGGACCAGCAGTTTGAAACAGCAGGATAAGGAACGCGCCATGAGTTGTGACAAACACGTTGAACAGGCATATGAACTGGCGAAAAACGCGTACGCCGAACTCGGCGTCGATACCGAACAGGCGATGGCCGCCCTGCAGCAGATCCCGATCTCGCTGCATTGCTGGCAGGGCGACGATGTCGGCGGCTTCGAAACCAGAGACGGCCTCAGCGGCGGCGGCATCATGGCCACCGGCAACTATCCCGGTCGGGCCGCGACGGCCGATCAACTGCGGCAGGACCTCGAAAAAGCCTACAGCCTGATCCCCGGCAGACACCGGCTCAACCTCCATGCGATCTACGGCGAGTTCGGCGGGAAG
Source organism: uncultured Lentisphaerales bacterium (assembly GCA_964384625.1). Classification (GTDB taxonomy): domain Bacteria; phylum Verrucomicrobiota; class Lentisphaeria; order JABSQK01; family JABSQK01; genus CAYLNH01. The sequence continues at coordinate 48,033 of CAYLNH010000012.1, read as the reverse complement.
ACGGTGGACCGCACCGACGTCGCCCCCGAGCACTTCAGCAATTGGACCGCCTGGGCCAAAGACCAGGGCATCGGTCTCGACTTCAACCCGACATTCTTCTCGCACCCAAAGGCCGACAGCGGTTTTACCCTGTCGCATTACGACGCCGACATCCGGGCGTTCTGGATCGAGCACGGCAAGGCCTGCCGCCGGATCGGCGCCTACTTCGGTAAGGAGCTCGGCACCGCCTGCACCACCAACTTCTGGATGCCAGACGGCTTCAAGGACATCCCGGTCGACCGCCGCAAGTCCCGGGAATTGATGAAGGCGTCCCTGGATGAGATCTTCGCGGACCGAATCGACCCCGCCCTGAATCAGGACGCCGTCGAGTGCAAGCTGTTCGGCATCGGCTCGGAAAGCTGCGTCATCGGCTCGCACGAATTCTACCTTGGCTACGCCGTCAGCAACCAGATGATGCTCTGTCTCGACGCCGGTCATTTCCATCCGACGGAAGTGATCTCGGACAAACTCTCTTCGGTGTTGCTGTTCGTGCCGGAGGTCCTGCTGCACGTCAGTCGTCCGGTGCGTTGGGACAGCGACCATGTGGTGATTCTCAACGACGAACTGCGGGCGATCGCGCAGGAGATCATCCGCGGCGGCTTCCAGAGCCGGGTGCATATCGGTCTGGATTTCTTCGACGCCAGCATCAACCGGATTGCCGCCTACGCCATCGGCACGCGCAGCATGATCAAGGCCCTGCTGGCGGCGTTGCTCGAGCCGACCGCCCAGTTGCGGGACGCTGAAAGGGCCGGCGACTACACCACGCGTCTGGCGTTGCTGGAGGAGTTGAAGACGATGCCGTTCGCCGCGGTCTGGGACTACTACTGCCTGCAGCAGAACGTACCCGTCGGCCGCCGCTGGATGGAGGATGTGAAGCAGTACGAAGCCGATGTGCTCAGCGCGAGATAGATTCGGTCGGCGCCGGCGGCCCGCCGCGTCCGTCAGTGATTCGTCGAGTTCGAGTTGAGCAGCCAGGCCTGGGCTTCGTCATAGTCGGTAAATATCCGTACCGAGACGCCCCGGTTTACGGCGACGGTTTCGAAGAAGTAGTCCGTGCGTTCCCCCATATCGACGCAGGCAACCTTGATGCCGGACATGCTGAACGAGGCGGCCGTCATCCCCAGTTCATACTTGTCCACCGTGTTCATCGCGCCGGTGCTTTCGCGGGCATCCACCAGAACGTGCCGGCACGTCGTCGCCATGCACTGGTCGACAATGTCGTGAACCAGTTGCTGCAGGACCTCGAGATCCTGGTGGCCCGTCAAGCGCACATGCAGGCATTGGTCTTCCTGCATGAACGTGTAGTTCTCGGCATTTCCCTTTTCCACGCCTGAATTCCTTCCCGCAGGGACGCAATATCGCTCAGCTTCGATTCGGCGTCAAGCAAAAGGTCCTCTCGTTTGTCGCGCCCGACGCGGCGGTAAGGGAATATGAAGATTCGGTTGCATTTGTTTCATCTGCACGGCAAACTTTTCGGATTGTGCCAGCGTAACTGATCTGAAAGGATCCCCGCGAGGATCCGTTTCTTACCGCACGAACCGCAAGAGTCGAGACGATGGAAACGGAACTGACAAACTTCAAACTGGATTCATGCCTGACTACCGCGGCGGGCCGTCGGGTGCCACTGCAGGAATGGCTGCAGACCTATGCCCGGACCACCGCCAAAAAGCTGTATATCGGCACCGACTCCCGGCAGACCAACGGCAAGACCAAGCTGACCACGGTGATTGCGTCCTACCTGCCGGGCCGCGGCGGTACCTATGGCTCGTTCTCATATGAGACCCGCCGGATCGAGTCGCTGCAGGAACGACTGCAACTCGAGGCCTGGAAGTCCATCGAACTGGCCCTCCTGGTGTCCGCGGAACTCCCGGAAAACTCGATGACCATCCACCTGGACGTGAACAGCAACGTCCATTTCCGTTCCGGTGTGTATGCCCCGGCGTTGATGGGAATGGTGAAAGCCCAGGGCTTCGGCGTCGAGATCAAGCCGCTGGCGTTCACCGCCACCTCGCTGGCCGACGCGCTGGTTCGGACCTTCTGAAACCATGAAAACCGGCCCCCGCGCTCAACCGAGCCGGGGGCATTTCTGTTGCCGTCGGGCGGCGCCTCGGTTACGGCCGCAGTCAACGGTCGTCGACAACCGCCGGGATCTCGCAAAACGGCGACGGTGCTGACAGTTCCGGGTCCGCGCCGCGTATGAATCTGGTGGAGGTGAACCAATCCAAATGCATATCACACACACTCGGCGGACGACCGGATGGGCACTCGCCGCGCTTCTTTCCCTGAGCTTCTTCCTGTCCTTTGCTGTGCCCTGCGACGGACGAACCTGGACCAACCATAAAGGCCAGGAACTTGAAGGCGACTACGCCGGGTGCGAGAACGGCAAGGTCATCATTACCCGCGACCGCGACGGACAGGACATCCGCGTCACCCTCGACAAGTTGTGCGCCGACGACCAGAGCTACGTCCGCCAGCAGTTGGCGGCCGCCGGGGACGACGCGGATGTCCCCGAGACCGGCGCCGAGGAACTCGACCCCGAAGTCGAAGGCATTCTCAGTATCATGGCGCTCGGTCTTGGCGTGCTCATTGTTGTCGGCATCATCTTCTCGATCATCATGTTCCTGATCCGGGCCCTGTTCATTCATCTGGCCGCGAAGATCATGAACTTCAGCGGCACCTTCGGCACCGCCTGCCTGGCGGAGATCCTGGAGATGGTGTTCAGTCTGCTCGCCGGCTTTGTCACCGTGCCGCTCGCCCTGTTGCTGGCGCACGCCGACGCGCTGGCGGCCATTCCGGTGGCTGGCCTCCTGGTGTCGCTGATCCTCTACCCCATGGGCATCAAGGTGGCCTACTCCGAAGGCTTCTGGGCCTCGCTGGCGGCCTGGATCCTGTCGCTCATCTTGACACTCCTGGTCGGCGGACTGTTGCTTGCCATGGTCATCTTCGGGCTGACGGCGCTGGCCGGCGGCATGGGTTGATCCCCCGGCATGGCGCCCCTTGACACTCGTGAGGGGCGCCATATGCTTCCCACTCACGGTTCAGATTGACAACCTGCGCCAGGGCTGATGATATCCGCGTCCTCCGCGAGCCGGCGCAGCAGTGCGCTGACCTGGCCGCCGAACCCCACGGACATGGTCGACGGCAGGTGGAATGATGACGTTATTCGCACGACCTTGCGTGAAGCGTTCGCGGCCTGCAGAGGCCCGTATCTGCACATCCGTCTCAAGGACATTGAGACCGTTCAAGGCGATCCGCATCGCCTGCGGCTCTGGGTGAACATCGTTCGCCAAGTCATCGACGAAGCCTCGGAGTACAACCAATGATGATGAGCAAGCCGAAAAACCTGATTATCCTGTCCTCCGACGAAATGCGCGGCGACGCCCCCGGCTATGCCGGGAACCCCGACTGCAAGACTCCGAACATCGACAGCCTGGCGGCAAAGGGCGTCGCGTTCGACCGGCACTACACCGTCTTCCCCAAGTGCGTCCCGGCGCGCATCGCCATGATGACCGGCCGCTATTGCCACACCGACGGCTATCGCACGATCTTCCAGCACATGCCGCCGGACGACCCCAATCTGTTGAAGACCCTGACCGACAGCGGCTATGAAACCGCGGTCTTCGGCCTGAACCACGTCTGGCAGAATTTCTACGGCGAGGGCGACAAGAAGAATGTGAAAAGCGGCGGCTGTGTGGATTATCACTCCTTTACCACGGGCTACTTCCGGGACCATAACGACAAAGAGTGGCCGCCGGGTGAGGCCGGCCCGCGCCGGCCGCTGGAACTGCCGGCGCACTACCGCTACGGCGGCCGGCGGACTGAACCCAGAACGGGGCACGACGACAATAACCGTGCCGACCAGGCGATCGACTACCTGACCACGATTCGCGATCGCGAACGACCGTTCTATATGCAGGTGAACTTCAGTCTGCCGCATCCAGGCTACAACGTCGAGGAGCCCTGGTTCTCGATGTACGACCCGAAGACGATCAAAGGCTGGGAGTTCGACCTGCCGCAGAACGCGCCGCTGCCCTTGACCAGGATGCGGCAGATCCGTACCGGCCTGGACGATCCCGAAGAGAACTTCCGCGAGATCCAGGCGACCTATTACGGCATGTGCAGCAAGGTCGACTGGAACATCGGCCGCGTCCTCAAGGCAATCGAAACAGAAGGCCTGTTCGACAACAGCGTCGTCCTCTTCTGGGTGGACCACGGCGACTTCGCCGGTCAATACGGTCTGCTCGAAAAATGGGATACCTACATGGGCGATTGTTTGACCCGGGTACCGTTCGTGCTGTGGTCGCCGGACCAGCCGTCCGGTATCCGTATCCAGGCACTGACCGATCACACCGACATCGCTCCAACCTTGTGCGAATTGCTCGGACTCGATCCGTTCCCCGGCATTCAAGGCAAAAGCCTGCTGCCCGTCATCCGCGGCGAATGGCAACGCGACGCGGTCTTTGCCGACGGCGGCCATGAGGACGAGATGTGGACCCGTTTCAATTTCAACCGCAAGAACAAAGACGGCAGCCCCCGTGAACCGGACGGCAAACAGCTGACGTACCGCGACGCCCCCGAGACCATGGCCCGCGCCAAGATGATCCGTACCGACCGCTGGAAACTGACCATCCGACTCGTCGGCGGCAACGAACTGTACGACATGCAGAACGACCCTGACGAGATGAAAAACCTCTGGCCCGAAGTCGAAGGAGACCCTGAACTGCAGAAGGTCGTCTGCGACCTGCAGACCCGCCTGGTTGAGTGGTGCCTCGAAACCGATACCGATCGCCCCTACCAGGACAACGTCGGCGCCTGACAGCCCATGGCCGGCCGGCTCCAGCGCCCCGACACGCCGCGGCTCAGAGGCGCACCCGCGCCGCCTGCCGCCGGAACAAGAGAACAGGAAAGGCCCTGTGATGAACTACACGTATTCCGACATCGCCAAGATGATCGATCACTCGCTGTTGCAGCCTGCACTCGACACCGATGCCCTCGAAGCCGGCTGCAGACTGGCTCTGGAGTATGACGTCGCGTCAGTCTGTATCATGCCGTACTACCTGAAACGCTGCGCCGAAATCCTCGCCGGCAGTACTGTGGCGGCAAGCACAACCATCGGGTTCCCGCACGGCGGGCATACCACCCAGATCAAGGCGGCTGAAGCCGAACGCGCGTTGGCCGACGGCGGCCAGGAACTCGATATGGTCGTCAATATCTCCAAGGTCCGCAGCGGTGACTGGGACTACGTTACGCAGGACATCAAGGCCGTCGTCGACCGGGTACATGCCGCCGGCCGGAAGGTGAAGGTCATCTTTGAGAACTGCTGTCTCGACGACGACCAGAAGATCAAGCTCTGCCGGATCTGCAGTGATCTCAATGTGGACTGGGTCAAGACGTCCACCGGCTACGGCACCGGCGGTGCGACGCATGAGGACTTGAAGCTGATGTGCGAGCATTCGGCCGACCACGTCCAGGTGAAAGCCGCCGGCGGGATTCGTACGTTCGATGCGTTGCTTGCGGTGCGGGCGCTGGGCGTCACGCGTATCGGCGCCAGCGCCACGCAGGTGATCCTCGACGAGTGCAGGAGCAGGTTAGGGTAACCATGGCAAGCAACGACATGAATCGACCGAACATCATTGTCTTTCTGACGGATGACCAGGGCTGCTGGGCCATGGGGTGTGCCGGCAACGAAGAGATCCGCACCCCGAACTTGGATCGTCTGGCGCTACCGGCATTCGGCTTGAGAACTACTTCTGCGTCTCACCGGCGCGCGCGTCACTGCTGACCGGCAGGATCCCCTCGCAACATGGAGTACTGGATTGGTTGCGCGCCGGCAACTCCGTGTGCGAACCCGAACGCGACGGCGCGCTGACCGAGTTCCTGCGCGACACCCCTGGTTACACCGACGCCCTTGCAGCCGCCGGCTACACCTGCGGCATCAGCGGCAAGTGGCATTTGGGTGATACGCATCATGTTCAGAAGAGCTTCTCCTATTGGCACGTCCACTTTCGCGCCGGCGGCGTCCGGGATACGAACCGCCCGCTCGAGAGTAGAGCATTCTGGGCCATCAGCGGCAGCTGACATTGGCGGCAGAGGAGCGGGGGCTTCCGCCTCGAGGGGCTTCCGCCTTCCGGGACTTTCAGTTTTGTCGAGATGAGCCACCCAAACAACGCCAACGGCGTTATACAACGTAGCCTGGGGCAACGCCCCAGAACCGTGTGCGAAACTTGTGGAACGCCTACAGCGTTCGAGGCAAGACCAACGTGATTCCTGGGGTGTTACCCCAGGCTACGTTGTGCACCGCCGTTGGCGCTGTCGGCTATCGGCGAGGTAATCG
>CAYLNH010000012.1:19986-41560 GCA_964384625.1 uncultured Lentisphaerales bacterium | reverse complement strand
ATGCTGATGAAGAAGAAGCCCAGGCTACGTTGTGCACCGCCGTTGGCGCTGTCGGCTATCGGCGAGGTAATCGAATGCTGATGAAGAAGAAGCCCAGGCTACGTTGTGCACCGCCGTTGGCGCTGTCGGAGGGTGTTGTTCCGGTTAAATCGACAGTCCCCTCCGGCGGTACTTCGGCAGGAAGGAGATGAACTCAGAGTCTGCTTTGCCGGCCGCTTGATGGAAACGTTGAGAGGCTACCTCAGCTTGATCAATCGCACGCCATAGCCGACCATCTCGACCTCCAACTTTCCCGTTCGGGCGTTGTACCGGATCGGGAGCTTGGCTTCTTTCTCCACGGTGCTGAGAATGGCTTCCGCTTGCTCCAGAGTTCTGGCCGCGTGATTCAGCTTCTCCTTGGCCTTCTTAAGTCTGGCTGCGTTCTTCGCGTTCTTGTCTTTCTTGTACTTCTTCTCTGCCGCCGCCAGCCGCTTGGTGGCTTGAGCCACCTTCGTCTCGTATGACTGTATCCAGCTTCGGTGAACAGCGACTTGCTCCGCAGGTGTCCCTTCGGCATCCGACGCAGCTGCGGGAGAGAGACCGATCGCCTTCGTGTCCAGACGCAAGCTGGCGGCGCCGGGGTTCTTGTCCCAGGATGTGACCAGCAGCAGGAGCTCCTTGCCGCGCTTGACCAGAAGTGATTTGACCAGCTCGTTGCTGCTTACGATCGGGAAGTCCTCATCCCAGTAGTTGTAGACCGTTTCCACGTCGTCACCATCGACCACGCCACGGCGCCCATAGCCGAAGCCATAGAGGATCTTTGTTAACCACACTTCCTCCGCACCTCGAAGCTGGAGCTTGACGTCATGCACCATCATGCTGCCAAACCTGGTTCTCTCGGCGATCCGCTGCTGTTCTGCGGTTTTGACGTTCTCGATCCTGGCAAAGGCGAATGGCACACAACCGGACTGCAGACCACAGGTTTCGGCCTGGAGCATCTCAAGGCTGTATTTCGACTGTTGCGGCTCGGGACCGTAGAACCACTCCAGGTCACAGTTCATGTCGTTCCAGGTGAGGACGGGAATCATGTTGGTGTTGGTCATGTGCATCATGGCCATTGGCTTGTTGCCGAACGCCGCACCGAACTTGCGGTGGATGTTCCAGATGCGCCGATGGTAGTCGCGCTGTTCCCAAAGTTGGGCTGACGGCTGGATACCGATGCCGGGGATCTCGTAGGCATCGGTTGTAATCGTGTCTCTGATCAGGTGGGGGAACACGTTGTCGAAGTAGAGACCGATTCCGCGCTTGACGGTCTCTGCGCCGTGATAGCAGCGGAAGTCCTGTCGACTTCTCGCCATGTTGGCGGCCCACTCACCGTTAAACACTCTGGTTTCGGGATGGCCGGGGTAGTCCCGGTTGTACTCATCCCAGTAGTTCCCGTTGTAGAGGCCCTTGCGGCTGCCGCGATTCCCAGCCGTCCGCCCCAGGGCGAATCGCTGTGGCGACGTCAGCTGCTCAACGGGTTTGTCCAAGCCGTTGCGTTTCTTGTAGTCGGCGAAGAAGGCCTTCCACCCCTCCTTAAGGACCATGTCTCCTCCGGGCGTCCCGGGCAATTTCATTGTTGCCTCATAGACGGAGTAGTCCCGGTTGTAGGGGTAGGCGGCAGAGTAAACGGTCTCGACTGACCAACCCATATCGAAGATGTGGCGCGGCAGGTGTTCGAACCCTTTCCCCAGGTTCGTGCCCCAGGCGGTGATCCCACGCCAGTCCTTGTAGGGGATGGGCTTGCCGGGGCTGGCCATCAGACCCAGGACGATCGTGCGGGGCTTGTCGATGGTGATCGGCTTCTGCACCAGATTGAGTCGGATCGTGATCGTGTCGCCCTTGCGGATCAGTTCCTGGGCCGGAGCAAACTCCTTCTTCTTGTTCCAGCTCTGCACCCAGCCCTGGTCGTTGTTGGCGAAGACACAGAGACCACGCTTGATTCCGCCGAGCCAGATGTAGGGAACGAAGTTGCCGATCCAATCGCCGTTCGGAAACTTCCGACTGTCCCAGACGACTCCTTCTCCTGCCGGTGTCTTGCCCATTGGATTGACCCGGATGGCTGTGGTCACCGCATGCCAGAGCGGGGCGGATTCCGCCTTGAGCGGGATGTCCAGGGAAAGGTGCTTGAGTTCGGATCTCTCTGTTCCCGGCAAGAGAGTGAGCGTGAGTTTCATGACCCCGTCAATCTCTGTTACGGTCTTTGCCCGGACCGTTACTGCCGGGTCTTTGGCGCTGGCTTCGCGGGTGACTCGCATCGGTGTTGCGGCGACCTTCTTTGGCTTGCCGCTGAAGATCCGATCATGATCCGCCCGCAGAACAATGGGTCCGGCAAGGATCTCCTTATCCAGGCTTCGAACCGAGTTCCACAGACCAAGATCTCCCACACCGTATCGGCGGCCAACCACCTTCGTGACGGTGTCTGTCGCCTCGACTGCGGTGAAGGGGGGATAGATCTTGTCAGTGATGCCGATAGTGTTGCCTTCCCAGACGTACTTGGTCCGGGTGTAGGTCTTCACGACCGGCTTGTCGTGCTTGTCGAACGCGGCTGTAATGGTGTACTCGCCTGCGGCCAGGTCATCGAGTTTGAAGTTGTGCTTGCTGACATAGATCTTCTTTGCCGCATCCCACGATAGCTTCTTCCGGGCGATCTCCTTACCCTTGAAGCTCACGGTCACATCCGCCGAGGAACTCAGCCGATCTTTGTCCTTCCCACCCGGGTCCGCGACCAGTTTGGTGGCATCAAGTTCAACCCGAATCAGATTGTAGGAAGGATACGCCTTCAGCAGTACCGATTGCTGAGGGGCTGCTTCCGCACGGAACGCCCACTTCTGTTCGAACGGATAGACATCGGCCCTGCGGCCGCCGCGCCCTTTGCCGCCCAGTCGCGGGTTGCGTGACCACATGCCCGTGTAGTTGAACGTCGCTTCCTTCTTTCCCTCGGGAACCACCTGGACGTTGAACAGATGGTCCGCTGTATGGTGGAGGCGTTGCTTGAGCACCGTGACCGAGAACTCACCTTTTCCCTTTGCCGGCAGGGAGATCGTCTGCACTTTGTCGAAGTTCGGCATGTCGCTCGACACGATCTTCAGAGCGACCTTAGCCTTGCATTCTTTGCCGGGGTTGAAGAGCTTGACCTTAAAGGTCGGGCCCTCATCCCAGAGATCTCCCAACGAGTCAACCCGGGCAACGACCTCGTCCTTCCGAAACCTGATCTGCGGGTAGAGATACCAACTCACAAAGGCTCCGCCATGCGGGAACCAGGTTGCCTGATTCCAGGGAGCTTTGTAGTTGCGGGAAACGAGGACGCCCATGGACCTGCCGGCCGCGGTGCCCGGCGACCAGCCCATGGCCTCCATGTCGATCGCGATCTCTGTGGTCCAGATCTTGTTCGCCAGATCGATATGGTTACCGGTCTGAATCTTGGTATTCCACCCTTTGTCGGGGGCGTGCCCAGGTTCTACCTTGGCGTCGAGAAGTGAGCCGACGGAATTGACGAAGAACTGGTAGAACGCCTGGCTGCCTTTCTTGGTCTCGCGATTGTCGCGATTGGGATCAAGCCAGATTTCGACGGCGTTGAAGTCGGCAATGAGCTTTGAATCACGCGCCATTTCTCTGGAGAACCTGCCGACGCCATAGGTGCCTCGGGGCGGCAGAGCGGAAACAACAGCGATGTACAGCGTGTTGCCGCGATAGCCGACCAGGGTCTTGCCTTCGCGAAGGTCCATGTGCATGCCGTAGTAGTCTGCCGTCAACTTCCCTTTGTTGGCCAGAAAGTTGACGGTGCCGGTCGCGTTGTCCCATTCTCCCGGCGCCAGTTTGCCGTCCAGTTTCGGGGGCTTGGCAAGTGGTGAAAGGGTGGCGAGATGTTTCACTTCCTTCTTCTCTTCGCCCTTTCCGGCGGTATAGCCAGCTGAAGCGAACAGCAGTGCTGAAAAGACTATCCCTTGGAGAATGGCAACACCCCGCCGAGTAATTCCTGGAAACATTGATCGAGTCATGATTCTCTTTCCTTAGCCAAAGTTCAGGCGACCGTATAGCCCGCCGCCGGTACTCCCTCGAACTCCTGCGTTCCCCAGTTGACAGTCAGTATCTGACCGTTGGAGTAGGTGATCCTCCGAACGTCGTCAGAGAGCTCCTCGTACTTCTCAATGGTCTCTATATGAATGTCCCCCAATTCCTCGAAGGCAGTTCGGTAGGCATCCTCAACGTCTCGGATCGAATCAAGGTAGTAGTCACCATTGGCGCCATTCTCGAACGAGACTTCCATGCACGGTCGGGCGCCGCATGCCAGTGCCTTGAGCAGTCCGATTTTCGTACCGCCCGGGTTCTTACGATACTTGTGCACCCAGGATTCCTGATACGTGATCAGACCGTGCACCGCGATCTGGTAGAACGGAACAACGCGATCGATAATGGCGAGAAAGCTGTCGTTGGTTCCCTGCAGGCGATGGAAACAGAACTCGGCGTTGTTGACCGAGTGGATTGTACCGGCTTCGTCGATGTACGGCAGATTGTACGCCGGAGCCATTTCCGTCGAAACGGCGCCGTATTTCACGCGGGCAATCTGGGCCATCCTTGCCAGGGACAGAGCATACTCTCTTTCGTCTGCCGGATGGCTGGGATCGTGACAGCGCCAGAGCACGGAAGCTTGGGCGTCAAGGTAGTAATGGCCGGAGAAGCCGAGCTCCTGGATCTTGTTGAACACATACCCATAGCGTTCCAGGTAGGCGACGGGACATGCCTTGAATGACTGTCCTCCGCCCCAGATGCCGACGACACGCGGTTGCTGATCTTCATCCCTGGTGAGGAACTCCGGATCGAAGTCAGCCGCCGACCGATACACATCCGTGACGTTGTCGTGCGGGACAATCTGGTATCCCATCGCCAAGGCCTTCTCGATCAGCCGGCGCAGTCCCTTCTCGCCGCCGAGTTCCGGTTCCACCGGGAACCTCGACGGATAGGCCCCGTCATGGCCGCCGAGATTCCAGCCGACCAAGGTGATCACGGCCTTGTCGATCCCGGACTCCTTCATCGTATCAAGGATCTCTTCGGCCTGCTGGAACGTGGTATAGACCGTCATGGGTGAGAGCCCGTCGGAAGTACAGGGCTTTTTGAGTCCCATGAAGATTTTCACCCGCATTGCCTCGACGGAGTAGGCCAGGGTGGGGTTGGTCGGCACACGGTCTTTCAGAGGGACAACGTCGCGTTCATGCACTAGGTAGTCCCGGTACACTTTCGCCATGTCGGGATACTCGGATTCGCCTTCCTGCAGAAAGGTGTAGATGACCTCCTTCGTCTCGTGCTTGACGCGCTCACTGTCTTTGTGCCGCAGACCGAAGCTGGGATAGATACGGTTCTTCCCCTGCTGATTGAGCTCGGTGGTGACGTGACAGAAGAAGTCGCCTTGGTCAACAACCGCAAGGATCCCCTTGCCCGACTTGTTGACGGCGAAGCAGTTCATCAGGTTGACTTTCTCCCACTCGCTCTGGTGCATATAGAGCCGGTCGCGGTTGATACACGGTTGCTTCTGATCAAAGCGGACAAGAACACCGGAAAGACATGGAAGCAGAAAGAAGCCGTCGTCATCCACCGTGCTGCTCATCAGTTCCGGCAGCAGGTCGACCGCCATCAGCTTGCGGTTGATCTCGCACTGCTCGGTAATTTCGCCGGCCGGCAGGACCACTCGGAAGCCATTCTCTGCGGACCTGAAAACTACAGGTATAATCAGTCCTTCCTTCTCATTCGTCAGGAAGACCTTCACGCCCCGGTGCAGCTGCATGATGTCGCCAACGACAAACTCGTCCGCCACGTAGTCCCGAACCAGCACGCGATTGTACATCCTGGCCCGTACTGCCGAGCAAAGGTCCACGTCGATGGTTTCGGTATCGGTATGGATAGTTAGATTCTGTCCGGTGTACTCGAATTTGGTCATGCTACTTCTTTGCTTTCTTCAATTCACGTTCCAGCCGCGCGATGGAACGCTTGTTCGGTTTCGGCTTTGCTTTCTCCTGAGCGATGATCTTCCGGATCGCCGCTATAGCATTGGGGCGCCGCATAGCCGCCAGAGCCCGGATCGCAAAGAGGATGTCCTCGGGGCCGGTCATGTCGGTCAGCGGGTCAATTGCTGCCGGTCCGATCCTGCCCGTCGCGTTCTGGATCATGGCAACTGTGGTCTGGTCCTTGCGTTGGGAACTCGCCTTCCACATGTCGAGAAGGGTATTGATCAGGGGGACATAGTCTTTGCCGTCAATCTTCCCGAACGCCATTCTCACAACGAGGCGGTCATGGCTCTGAAGAAGCGCCTTTACGGCTTCGGGAGCGACCTTCCGCTGCAGCAGGGCCCGGGCGGCGAAGTACCTGCTGGCACTGTCGGCCTCCTTGCTGACCGCAGTTGCCAAAAGGTCAGCTTCCGGCATGCGATTGAACCTTGCCGGGGGGGGCTGGTTCTGCAGTTTTGCTTCGTTGCGGGCATCGGTGAACGAGGACGCCAGGTACCGGCAGCCGGGGTTGGGCAGGACGATGTCGCCATCACGATACGAGTCCACAAGCCCTTGGTAATGTCTGGGCAGGTCCCTTGCTTCGAGCGATCGACACTTGAATGCCTTCGGCCAGACGGCACGCGCCAGCGGCGGCGTTGATCCCGATCCCATGTTGAACTGGTCGTACGGAGCGATCGACCGGTAATACAGAAAATTGCTGTGCTCGACGACAAACAAGCAGTCCGGATGTCGGCGATGAAGCTCTTCCCATTGGGCTGCATTCATCAGGGCTGAGTATCGGATGAACTTCCCCTTTCTCGAGCCTTTCCGGTACTTCGGCCACCGGGCCTCTTCGTCTTTCTCGGGTAGGAAGGCGACCTTGTTTGTGTCCACGTAGAACAGCGTACAGCCCCAGCGCTTCTGTGCGTACTTGACCTTTGCGGACAGCTCGTCGATGATGCCCCCAGGCTTGCGCGAGTACTTGTGTCCCAGAATCCAATCGGTCTTGACATTGTGCTTCTTCCGGAAGCCTTTCCACTCATCCGGGATCTTCCGGATGATGATCGTCGTCGGCCGCAGGCAGACACCGGTGCGCAGACCGGCAGCCCGGATCTTCGCGAAGAACTCGTCGGCCACGGCATCCATCTCCGGGCAGCGATACTCCACGATCCGGGGATCCCCAACGTAGCCGACCCATCGGCTGTTGCGTCCTTCAACGTTCCACAGAATCATCCCCTGGGCATCGATCGCTTTGGCATCTTCGATCAGTGTGTCAGCGCTTTTCAGGACCTTGTCGCGGAACTCTTTGGTCGGTTTGATGCCTTCCGGCTTCTTGAACTCCGGACCACTCGGCAGATGGAAAGGAAACCAGTCGCCAATGAAACTGCGGACAATCGGCCGCCGGTCTTCCCATTTCAGCCGCATGGGATGACGTTTGGCAAAAGCGTCGATGATATCCTTCCCCGGCTGCATCGGGGTTCTGGCGTCACCAAAACGCAGCGAGACTTGGAACGTGTCGGATTTGCCGGAAGGAATGGGGCGGCTCGAATAACGCTGGTGCGTAATCAACTGGTCGCCGCCGACAGTCAACATCAAGCGCCAGAAGACGCTGCCGGCGACCTCCACCTTGAGCGCCTTCTCATGGGCGTCGGCGAGTTCCTGTGCTTCCGGATCATTGTGCCGGACCAGCTTGCGGTAGTCCCGGTACCAGGAGGGCGGGATCCATTGAAGAACGAGCGGCTTCTGCATTTCCGGGGAACAGGCGACAATCGCTCGGTTTCCATCGAGCATTGGCAAGACCACCGGGTCGAATGTGGCGATTGCCTTGGAAGCCTGTGATGGCCTGCCGAAGTACGATTCCGTAATCTTCGCCGGCCCGCTTGATTTCGAAAGCCCGAGATACAGCAAAGAGAACTGCATCTGCCAGATTGTTTTTGGTGATCGGTTTGTCACTTGAATTGCCCAATCAAGACTGCTCTTCCCCGGTTGGTATTGGTAGCTCACTTCGCCCCAACGGTAGGTGTGCGTCAGTTTCTTCTGGGCACGATCAAAGTTGGCCTTCAGGATGTCCTGATCCTGCTCATCTGTCTTCTTCCAGTAGTCCCGTTCGATTGCATCGATCTTGCGATCGTACCCGTGAAGGGGGACCTTGGCGTCCGCGTCCCGAAACCACACTCGCAGAGGACGGACCTTGCCGTTCTGAGCCGCACCGGGGGCGACCGTGACCTCTTTACCATCGAGGGAAATCGACACCTGTCCGGTCTCCGCGGCAAAACCGAAGGACACGTCCGGGCCCTTCGCGCCTTCGTCCGCAGCGATGGGGAATGCAATGGCCAATGCGCACAGGACAACAACCTTTGACTTGAAGTGTAATCGGCGGGAGAAGCTCTGCATGTCTGGTTTCACTGGCCGGGTTCCCTATTTGAGCAGTCGGTAGGTGTACTTGGCTTCGTATCGCCACAAGGCGCCGTTTATGCTGTAGTTGCCCAGATACCATTCCTTGTGGTAACTCGGCGGCAGTGAGCCGACGACACTGTTGAGGTGGTTCTCAAGCATGGGGCCCGGCTGGTAGCGGTAGCTGAAGTAGCCCGGTGAGTCGGCGTACCAACGCGCCGATCCGTCAAAGCGAAGGATGTGGAATCCGGCTGCCCGTAATCCATCACTGGCCTGGTGGCTGGCCCATTGGTCGTTGGTCGGGTTCACGCGGAATGAGTCGGCAACCCATGGCAGATCCTTGTCGGCACACAAGGCAATCCTGCCATAGGCGCCGTCGCCATGGGTTTGGAATGCGAGCTTCGTGTTGGCGGCGTAGTGGCAGTAGGTCTGGTGGTTGGCCCCGGTCTTCTCAAAGCTCCTCTTGATGTCATCGGATGAAGTCCAGGCCGTACCCAGATCCCCGTCGATGTCCTTCATGGAGGGGCAGTTCAGAAGTTCTGGAGTCAGCCCGTATGCCCCTTTCCCCGTTTCGCGGTAGCCGGCCATCAGGTGGCCCAGGACGTTGAGACCGGTGCTCGGGCCGTTGTTCTTTTCGCTGCGCCAGAGCAGTGCCGGCTTGCCCCACGTGGGCGCCGTGTTGATCCACGGCAGCCGGTCGTCGTAGTCGTCGCCATACAGCTGCGTGCTGAGGCCGATCTGTTTCAGGTTGCCGACGCAGACGACCCGTCTCGCCATCTCCCTGGCCTGACTCAGCGCCGGAAGCAGCATGGCGGCCAGGACACTGACAATGGCAACAACCACCAGAAGCTCAATGAGGGTGAACTTCATTGAGCGCTTCGCTCTCCAAGCTACGCCTTGGCACGCGAGCAGCCCGATCAATGTGAAACATGATCGAGTCCTGAGCCTGTCGAAGGCTTCGATGAGCGTAAACGCCTTTCTTCGTAGTCTTCCTTTCATGGCTTTCTCCTTAGGAACCGGCTTGCGGTTCCCGGTCAGTCCTTCTTGATCAGTAGCTTGGGCTTCACCTGAGAAATCCGATTCCCGGCATCTGCCGGCTCCCCATTGCTTTCGGCCTGAATAATGCCTCCAACGATCTCGACCAACTCCTGCGTGTTCCAATCGATCGTACTGATCGGCGAGCTGCTCAAGTAGCTCCATGGCGTGTTGCCCCAGCCGATGAACTCGATGTCTGCCAACAGCTCAGGCAGTTCGGCAGAAATGAATTTGCTCGAAGACCAGGCCTCGAGATCGCGAGTTCCGTACACTGCGGTTGCCGGCTTCCGGGCCGTAAGAGCAGACTTCATCACGTCCGGCTCAACCAAATGGTTGCTCTGTGCCGCGCCCCTGGTTTCTGTCACGACGCACTCCCCGCCGTACTCCTGCCAGGCTTTCATGAAGAAGTAGCCCTTGCCGCAGTTCTTGATCTTCTCTTCTTCTGTCGCCGTCTGGGACTTGAGGACTTCGGAGTGGCCGGTTGATTCAACAATCACCACTCTCCGGTGTCCCGCAGCCCAAAAGTGTGCGGCTGCTTCCCGACACCCAAACTCCCAATCACACAGAACGCGATAGCAGTTCTTCGGAACGATGTCGCTTTCCCACTGGTAGATCCCGATGATGGTCTTCTCCTTCAGCGCATCCATCGCGAGCAGCTCAAATGGGAATCTGTTGTTGGCATTGACGACGAGGAACCGGATGTCCGAGAACGCGACTCGGCGGAACAGCTCATCCGCACCGGTTTCCCGGCTGTCGATGACGATCGGCAGTTTCCCCTGCTGTTGCAGGACCCGGCACAGACCGCCAACGGTTTCTGAGAAAATGTCACCGTAGGCATGCATATACAGCAGGGCGTTGTCCGCCGTTGTCTGCGGTTGGTAGATCTCCTTGACATACGAACCGGACCCCTGCCGCTGCTCGATCAATCCCTGCTGCTCCAGGCGCTTCAGGGCTTTCTGCACAGTAAAGGCACTGACCCCATACAGCTTCGCCAGGCTGCGGACCCCGGCCAGACGCGTATTCGACTGCTTTGCTCCACTGGTGATCTCGTTCAACAGATGCTCATATACCTGCTGCTCACGTGTTTTCGCGTAAATCTTCATCAACCAATCCTCAGCATAAGTGCGCTATGATTGTTATTGAAAAATACACTTATGATACGGTTAATATGGGGTGTTTCGCTTGGATGTCAAGGGTATTTCGGGGGGCGCTGGAGAAATTGCGGTCGGCGGGATGCCGCTGCGGCCGTTGTTCGGGAAGAGGGGACGGCTCCCGGGCGGTGGCCCGGAGACGAGCCGTTGAGGCGGCGGATTGCGCTCCTTCGGGGTTTTCTCGTGCCGCAACACCCCCGCATGGAAGCACCGGCAGAGGTGTCTCAGGGCCGGCTCAGGTTTCGGGAGTGGCTTACTTGAACTCCTCCGGAGTCACGTCCTCGCCCCCCTGCTCGGCTTTGTGGTCCTTGCCGTGGGGCGTCCAGAAGAATACCGGCGCCGTGATGCCGCCCGTACCGAGCTCGTTCAAGGTGTTGTTGGTCACGCGGAAGACGACGACGTTTTCGGCGTTAGCCTTGACCGCGGCCGTGGCATCGACTTCGAAGGGCAAGAACGCTTTGCCGGGACTCTCGCCCAGCGGCTTGCCGTTGACCCAGATCTTCGCTTTCTCGTCAACGCCGCCACACCAGAGGAACACTTTGGCGTCCTTCGGGATGGCCCCCAGTTTGACTGTTTGCCGGTACCAGGCATCGCCTTTGTAGACGCGGAGGCCCTGGTCGCTCCAGGACGCCGTTGACGTCCGCAGCTTCCACCAATTGCCGCCGGTCAGATCGATCGAGAACCATTCCAGCGATTCGCCGATGCGGCCCGGGTCAAGATTGAAGTGCCATTCGTCCGGCAGGCCGCCGAGGACCTTGCCCTTGGTCACAGCGCGTTCGTAGCCTTGTTCCGTGCAGTGACGGAAAAACCGTTTCATGTAGGAAATGCCGTAGCGTTTCGTCACCAGTTCGACGTCGTACGCAGCCAGGATCTCCCGCGTGTCGTCGATGCGTTTCAAGGAGGTGTTGGCCTCTTTCCACTGGTGCCCGGCGCGCTGGTTGATCATGTTGATGAATGCGTCGGTGTAGTCCAGGACCTGTTTGAAGATCAGCACGCGTTTCTTGTACGTCTCGTTTTCGGCGGCCTCGTCGGCTTCAGCCAGCAAGGCGTAGCCCCGCTTCCGCACTTTGTCGGGGTAGAGTTGCGGGATGCTGTAGGACGACCCAGTGTGCGCGTCGGTATCGCGAACACTGTGGTCCATCAGCTCGAAGTACTTCTGCATTGGCTTCGCTGCCTTGGCGCCGAAATAGCTCTTGTAGAAGTCGAGCATCAAGGCGTCGACGTCGGCGTCCACGTTCCACATCAGCTTGCCGGCGATGTAGAGTGACGGACACTCGCTGGCCCAGTGTGCGAGGCATTCCACGCGCCATCCGGTGATGCCGAGTTTCTTCGAGATCGGGATCTGTTTGCGAATGCGATGGACCATCGGGAACAGGAAGCCGGGATCGGCGAGGTTGAACCAGTAGCCGCGATCGTAGACCTCCGGGATAATCTTACCCCATTCCTGGATCAGCCAGCGGTAGTACTTGTCCTTTTCCGGGCAGATCGGATTGCCGATGCCATGAATGCGACAGAGCGTGATGGGCGCAAACGCCGGGATGATGCGCGGGTTCGGCTTGTGCTTGACCGGCGGCCGGTTGTACGCGGCGTAGGAGTAGAAGCAGACCTTCTTCTTCGGGAATTCGTCCTTGATGCCGTCGAGGATCTGGTTGAAGAACCAGATATACCGATCGCTCATGGACATATGTGCGGCGAACGGATCCCAATCGCCGCCGTCGAGCGCCTTGCACTTGTCGCATTCGCAGAAGCCGCGTCCGTCATGCGGGCCGATGCCGATCCAGGGCGCATTCGGGTTCTTTTTGAAGTAGGCGCGAACCGTTGCCACAGCGCCCTTCACGACTTCCGGGTTGGAAACGCACAGCTGCCGTTTCTTCCGCACACCGCCGATCAAGGCGTAGTATTCCGGGTGCTCCTTGAAGCTGTGTGTTTTCGGCAGGTGCACGCCGTGTGCCGGCGGGAAGAACGGCCCGCCCATGCGGTTGCGGCGTTGCCAGCGCGGAAACTTGCTGGCGTAGCCGGCCGTCCAGCGCGCGGCAAACGAGGGCCCTTGCGCAGTCTGCTGATCTTTCACCGTCACGTCCTTCGACTGCGGCACGACCCGGCCGACATCGCCCGGCATGAACCAGCGGACGCCGAGTTGCTCCAGCAGTTCGTAGGTGCCGAACAGACTGCCTTCGGGCGACAGGCCGCGAATCGAGATTGCGGTTGGCGTCACGCCAATTGTAAACGCGGCGGGATCCATGCTTGTCTTCTTGGTCAGCGCATCGAGCCTGGCGTCCGCTGCCTGATCCAGATAGATCGGCGTGCGGCCGCCGAGGTCCGTACCTTTGGCGATCACCTCGAGCTTCGCGCCGCTCATCTTCTCGATGTGCTCAATGAGTTCGTCCGCTGCCAGTCGGACATCGGCAAAGCGGCTCTTCGGCTGACCCCGGCGCCGGCGTCTCTTCTTCGCCGGCGGCTTCCAGGCGAAGGCGTCCGGTGCCATGACAATGACGGCCTTGGCTTTTCCGGCTTTGACGATGTCGGCGGCGCGTACTGGCAGCCAGGCCCCTAGACAAACGATCAAGACAATGCATGTACTTAGGTGCTTCATCAGGCTCTCCTTACTTACCCTTCTCGATCAGATAGATGGGACCGACAATGCCGCCAAGAAAGAGTTCCGGCATCGGGATGTGCCGCACCAGGACGGTGATCTGGTTATCCTCGCCGGGTTTCAGGTGGCCGTTGATGTCGACCGTTGTCCCGCGGAACCCTTCCTGCTCTTTCTCGTTTACTTGTTTGCCGTTGATGTAAACCGTCACCTTGCGGTCGGCCTTCTGGAAGTGAAGCAGGAGGTCCTTGGAACTCCTCGGCGCCTTGTAGCTCACGCGGTACCACATGTCGCCGAAGTATTCCGGCAGTCCCTGGGCATTGCGCGTGTCGCTGTAGGTCTTGATCGTCTTCCACGAGGAATCGTCGTAGTTTACCTCATACGGGTTGCCCTTGGCTCCGGCTTTCCTGATCTCGTCGCCGGTCGCTGTCTTCCACTCGTCCGGCAGGACGGCGAGAACCTTGTTGGCCGGAGCGTCCTTCGGGTGCACGGCTCTATAGGCGTTGTCCAGATTCTTCGAGATGAAACGCCGCAGGTAGGTGTAGGAGTATTTGTTTGAGTGTTTGCGTTTCAGGGAGTCCTGCACGAACGCAGCCCACTCGTCGTAGATCTTCTTCGCGCCGTCGACATCGCCACGATTCGTGGCGTCGAAGAATCGGCGCCAGTACACTGCCCGTCGGTAGCCGCGGCGCGCCACCATGACGCGGTACTGCTGGTTCTTCGATCCTCCGGCAGCCAGCTTCTCGGCTTTGTCCAGATGCGCGCCCAGCTGTTTGATGCGTTCCGGCGTGTACACCAGGTGCAGCGCGTGGAACGAGCCGGCTTCGGACTTGATGTTCGCGAAGCTTTCGTCGATCTGCATCCAGTACTTTTCCATCGGCCCGGCCGCCGGGCCATAGCACTTGTCCCAATAGTCGGCCATGATCAGCCAGGGATCCAACGTCGGGTCGTACGCCAGTCGAATTGACAGATACAGGTGTGGCGCGTAGATCTCCCAGGCGTTCTGCGATTCCAGGTTGGTGCCGATACAGCCGAGCTTGTGCAGGAGCGGGATGTCATGCGACCAGACCGTGATCTTCGAGAACGGCACATTCACCTCGGCCAGGTTGTAGTTGTAGGTGCGCCAGCCGAGTTTATCGGCGCACTCGCCCCAGCCCAGGACCATCTCTTTCAGCAGTTGCCGGCTCGGCGAGTTCGGATGGCCCAGCGGATGGTAACGGCTGTACCGGATCGGCGCGATCCAGATGCAGAGGTTGGGTGACAGTTTCTTCAACGCGGGCTTGGTCGGCGGCATCGTATAATCGGAATAGGCGTAGAAGCCGCACAACGCATCCGGGTTCACTTCATAGATCTTCTTCGCCGCTTCGTTGGCGATGTACAGAAACCGGTTCGTCATCGATACCCGTTCCGCCGTCGGGTCGATCTCCTTTGGCTCATCCCATTTCTTCGCTTCCGGACTGTAGTCAACCCGGTGGTCATCCGGCGGCGACAAGGAGATGCCGCGCTTGCCGCCGGCACTGGCTTTCATCGCCCAGGCCATGAACATCTTGCGCACCTCCGGATTGCCCAGATTCGGCCAATGCCCTTTGACGCGTTTGCCGTTCGCATCCATGCGGAACCATTCCGGATGCTGCTCAAAATCGTCCTTGTTCAGGAAGTTCCAGCTGTGTCCCATCGGGATGGCGCGACCACCATGGCCGTTCCAGGACCTCCACGTTGCATTGCGGAAGGCGCCCTCCGGCCCCCAGATCCGCCGATACAACGCCGTCGGCTTCTCGCTGAATTCATCCTTCAATACCGTCAACGTCTCGGCCTCCGGATACTCGCGGCCCCACGGCAAGTCCGTGAACCAGCGGCAACCGAACTCATTCTCCAGGAAGCGGCCGACAGCCCGCACCAGCGCCGCTTCGGACTGCGCCGCGATAAAGACATCCGTGCCGTCGCAACGCACGCGCAGGCCTTCATCGGTCTTGCTCTTGATGTCGTCGACCCTGCAACCGGCGGCGACAGCCGCGGCGCCGACGTAGACTGCCGGTTTGCCGGCCGTCTTCTGCGCGGCAATCGGCAGCTTCGCACCGCTCATCAACTCCACCCATGACTGCAGCAGGAGGGCTGCAGCCATATCGCCGGTCGCACGGCCGCGTCTGCCCTTCGGCATCTTGCCCGCGGTGCACACGATGACCGCTTGCGGGTGTCCAGCCTTCACGATGGTTACCACGGGGCCGGCCTTCTTCCTGGCGGCGCGAGCGGCGTCCTGCTGCCGCACCTGCGCCAGCAACTTCGCCCGCTTCTCCGCCGCCGCGGTGAACCTGGTCGGTTCCGCGCTCTGAACAGTCAATACCGGCAGCACCGCCGCAAGCACTGCCGCCTGGAGCCGTCGTCTGGTCATAGGGATCTCCTTGGTTTCTCCCTGCTTTCGGTAAATCTCAGAAACACGAAACCCACTTCCTGTGCGCCCGCAGCAACCGAGTACCCATCTCGGTAATCTCATCGAGATTAAGCCTGGCACAAGTGGGGTCAATGCGCAAGGCCTGCAGGGCCAGATCGCGGTCGCCGGTAAAGCATGCCCGGACCGTCATGTTGACGGCGTTCGCACACGGCTGCAGTAGCCCTGCAGCCACCGCCGGCAGACGCGGCTGCGGCAACGGCGTGAAGCCGTTGACGTCGACCATGATCGGCGTCTCGACCACAGTGCCCGACGGCAGATCCGGCATCTGGCCGACGTTCGGCACATTGCCGACGTCGGGGAATATGCCGCCGGTCGCGTGCGCCGCAATGATGTCCGCAGCGGTCTCCCGCGTTCGCTCGCGATACTCCGCCGGCAGTTCCTTCACCTTGATCAGATCTCTCACGTTCTGCTGCGTATTCCTGAAGAGCTCGCGGCGGAACTCGATTGTCGTTCGATGCAGACGATACTTCTTCAGGTTTGCTTTCGACGTGATGTAGGGGGTCATAAACTCACACGTGTGTCGATCAGCCGTGAACGGCATGACGCCGGCAGTACGAAACAGCTCCGTGGCCAGATCGCAGTGCGAGAAGAAGCCGATGGCGTCCGCGGTATACTCTTTGCCGAGATCCGCGAATGTCTTTGTCGCCAGTTTCCGACGCAAGTCCTTCAGCAGATCGCGGCGACCATACTTCGCCTTGGTAATCCAGAAAAAATGGTTGAGACCGCTGTATGCCACGGCCAGTTTATCCGGTTGTCGGATGCGATAGTAGCGTTCCAAAAACTCGAGGCTTTCGAACAGCCCGTGACACAACCCAACCACGGGCCCGTCGCAGGTAAGCGCCAAGACATTGGTGAGGAACGTCATCGGGTTGGTATAGTTCAACACCATCGCCCCGGGACTGTGCTGGTTGATCGCTTCCGCCAGACCGACAAATACATCAAAATTCCGAATCGCCCGGGCCCAGCCGCCGGGCCCGGCCGTGTCGCCAACCGTATGGTAGATCCCGTACTCCTCCGGAATCCTCAGATCATGCGCCATCGACGGCAGCCCCCCGGTGGAGATGGTGATCACGTAATAGTGCGCGCCTTTGAACGCTGCAGCCCGGTCATCCGTCGCCGTGATCGTGGCGCCGCAATCGAGTTCCTGCACCAGTTTCTGCAGCAGTCTGCCGGTTAAACGAGCGGCCGAAGCCTTGATATCATACAGCACGTATTCCGCGTCCTGCAGACATGGCGTCAGCAACATGTCCTTTACGATCCGCGGCACCCAGTTGACACTGCCGCCCCCGACAATGACAATCTTCAAACAGTTACGCATGCGTCCATGGTCCTTCCAGACAAGAACTCGTCGGCACCTTCACCCTACCGCCCGGGATCCGGCGGATCTTCCGAGTATCATGGTCATGTATCCGGCATCTTAAGATCAGCGCGCGCGGCGATGCCGCTGTTCCCCATGCCCGGGAGGTCGGCAGATTCCCGGTGCCCGGGCTCATCCCGCTGCCGGCTTGAGTTCGATGGATAGTTCTGTCGCGCCGGACGCCAGGATCCGGGTGGCCTCTTTGACGCGTACACAAACCGGGAAATCCAGTGCCTCCGGCAACGTCAGCGTCAAGACATTTCCGTCTTGCACGGCATGGATCTGCACGTCTCCCTGCGGGGTTGGGATGACGGCAGAGAGCTCACGGCCGGCGGGAAATGGCGCCGGCTGCAGAACGAGTTCATCGTCGTCCCAGGCGGCATGCCACAGCCGCGCATCAAACCAGGAGCCCATCTCGATACACTTATTGGCGGATTGGTCCATGCCCGGCGAGCTCCGGTCCTCGACGGCGTCAAGGTGCCGCAGGCAGAGATCGGTGTAGGTCGCATCACCGGTGGACAGGGCGGCAGCAAGAAGAGGGCGAAGGATGTTGTAGCGGATGCCGCCTTTGCCCTGTGGAAAGGTGATGTCGGGATTGTAGGGCGCCGTCTCGTTCTCGCCGTGACGATACTTATAGGCCCAGGACACACCGTCTTCGTCTTCGATGGCGGCCGTCCGGAGCCAGTCGGCAATGCCCAGTGCGGCAAAGGCAATCGCGTCATCCTCGCGATGCTCGAGATAGTCGAGCAGGGCTTCGGCCATAATGCTGTTCATCCACGGCTTGAGGATTTCGTTGACGGCCGCGTGCGAACCGACGGTCCCGCCCTGATCGGCAAAGGCGCCGTCCGGCCGTTGGATCGAGGCAAAGCGGCGCAGGGCCTCGCCGGCCCGCCGTAGATAGTGTTGCGGCTCACAGACCGTGGCCAGCGCCACGAGTCCACGCACATAAGCGGCGTCGCGACCGACGGACCGCCGCGGCCAGTTGGTGCGGTCCCACCAATAGGCGTTGTCCATTACCGCCTGGGCCGTTTCCAGTAGATAGGGATCCCCCGTTTCAAGGTAGCCGCTGACCAGGCCGAGGATGCGCTGCATCGGCAGCGACCGTGCATGCAAATCCTGTCCGTGCATGCGCACCGCCACTTCACTGTGATCAGTGGCGACATCGGCGACGTTGTAGGCATTGCGCAGCGCGTCGTCCAGGAGGTCCTTGCGGCCCAGCAGGTAGTAGGCGCGCATCAACGCAAACGGTGTCTCGCCCTCCCAGCCGGATTCGCCGACGCGGCCGTCGGCAGTATAGCGTTTGCCGCGAGCGATGGACCCGTCTTCGAAACAGTTGCGCAGCATATTCTCCTGCAGCCAGGTACTGCCGAATTCCGGCAGGTTGCCCGCCGCACTGCGGGCCGGGAGATACCGTCCCGGCCAGAGATGGCCGCAGTTGCCCAGGTACCAGGACGGAATGCGGTAGCGTCCGATGTGCGGCGGCGCATCCGACAAGCTCAAGGTCATGCGCACGGTGCGGGCAACGCCCTGCGGTACCCGGCGTTCGCCGGCGCCGACGATCAGACCGACACTGCCGTCACCCGGCGGCGGCTTGCGGTTGCCGTAGATCTCAACGCCGCCATAGGGTTGGTAGACGAGCACGTCGTTGTCTTGCCGCAGACGCGCCGGCTGTTCCTCGTTGCAGAGGCATTGGGCTTCCCGTAAATCGATCGTCGCCGGGCCGACTGCAAGTTCCGTCGTGTCGAAGGCCTCCCAATCAGCAGGGCCGGCGACATCGGCGGTTGAACTGCCGAACCCAATGATCGGCATCGACTGTTCCAGGTCGCGGCCGCGATCGAAAAAACGGTTGTTGATGTGCCGCGCATGCAGGCGCACAACACCATTCGCGAAGAGAAGGAGGTGCAGGTCGCCATAGACCCAGTTGTGCTTGTGCACGTCCGGGGAGCGATAGCCGAACTCACGGATAATCAGTTCCGCATCCCGTTCACAATGGACCGCCGCATAGCCGCCGACGCGCCAGCTGCTGCAGACCGGCCCGGACCAGAGCTTCTGCAGCGTCACCCATTCCCACCAGTGAATGCCTTCGTCCGTATCCAATCCCAGACGAATGCCGATGCTGCCGTTCGGTCCCGTGATGCGGACCTCGCCGTACTCGCGCATGATGATTCCGGTCTTTACCGACTCGAACACGTGCGCTTCAACCACCGGCATCTCCTCCGGCAACGGTTCCGGTGCAACTGCGTCACCCCAGGAGATGGCGCATTCATCCGGAAGTCCATCCGGATTGACGCCGGCAACCATGAGATGCCGCGGTTCTTCTTCACCTTCGGGGCTGAGGCGATGGGCGATTGGCACGGCTTGTGTCTGCAGTCCGGAAATCACAGGTTCGGTCGTCATCTCACCGGGCAGCGGCAGGAAGATAAGCGCGGTTTGACTCGGTTCGGCATCGACTCGCGACGCGGATACTGTGGGAAACGTCATTGGAATAGCTTTCCTGTTCAGCCCTGGTCGGGGGTACAACGCATTGGGCGCGTACGGGAGGAAGAGGTCCTATGCGATTGCGGCAGGATTGTCTGCATCATCTCGCCTTCGGGGGGCGCACCGTTGGTCTGCGGTCGAACGCCATCGACTGGCATCACTAACTTGACCTCAAAACAAGCGTGCATCATCCGGCATTTTGCCGGGACATTCCGGGATGCTAAGGTCATGCCCCCGGGATGGACGATTGCGCCACCCCGAGGATGCCGGATAGGCTGATGATGAACACGGCTGTTGTTTCGCCCGGGTTCATATATGATAGAGTACATCGTCGAGAAACTGTGAAAGAGAACCACAGAGATGAATTTATGCGAAGCCCCTGCACTGTCGTGCTGTTGTTCATTGGCGGACAAGAAGGAATGAAAGGCGTCGACGACAAAATGTAGTGGACCGAATGGACGCACACGCCGGACAAGTCTTCTGCAGAGGAAAGGAGTTGCTCCCATGACGCAGCGGCAGCATGGGGATTGTCTCGCCTGTGGCACTGAACTCATAGCCGCCACGCCGGGAACGTGGCGGGCCAAGACGGTCTTCACCCACGCGATCTGGAAGGACCTCCTCTTCTACGGCGGCGGCGCCGGACTGGACGGCGGCAATCCGCGCCACGAGATGGCAATCGGTCTGTTCTACCTGGACGGCCCGATGGCAGGCCGACAGCACCAAGCAAATCCGATTGTGCGCCGAACTCAGTTCGGGCTTGACGGCCCGGGACAGGGAATCACCCCGCTTTCGATCGTCGAACAT
The DNA here is from genome assembly GCA_964384625.1 of uncultured Lentisphaerales bacterium. Lineage (GTDB taxonomy): Bacteria > Verrucomicrobiota > Lentisphaeria > JABSQK01 > JABSQK01 > CAYLNH01. The sequence continues at coordinate 21,300 of CAYLNH010000012.1, read as the reverse complement.
GAGGACGAGCTCTACATGTTCTGTACCTCTCGCCCCGACCCCGATCTGCAGCCGCGGATCGTGGTTATCTCCGCTTCCGTTGCGGAACCAACCCGGTGGGACAACTACACGGTGGTGATTGATCCGTCCTTCTCGGGACAGGCCAACAACCACGGCGCTGCCGCGCTGATCGATCCGGAAGATCGGTCTCAGTTGCTCCTCTACTTCGCCGCTCTAACCGTGCCCGCCGAGTACCGGATCCTGCTTGCCCGCGTGCCACTGGACCGGATCCTTGATCCATCAGCCTATGTTCTGACAAAGGGCTATGATGATCCCGTGCTCAAACGGGACGATGGAAAGACCAACTACCCCTTTGTACGCTATGACGCAGACTTGCGGCTGTACGAGCTCTGGTACTCCGGCCACTCCCTCGCCGACCCGGCGAAACGCGCCTGCTACGTCACCCGTTCGTCACGTCCGGATGCGTTTCAGCCTTCTGGACAGATGGCGATCGACGCTTCAGGAGACCCAGACCGCAATGATTGCGCCTACGCCACCGGCCCGGCGATCCACAACAACACCATTTACTACTCGGGGCGTCGAGAAGGAAATGGCGTCTACCGCAGCATCTTTGCGAATCCGCGGCCGCAGACCAGCGATCAAGGGAGCCGCTGAGGTGCATCACTTCAGGGGGAGCATCGAAAATCGTGTCTGTCTGGTGACACGTGCTATGGGCCCACTGCTTGCCGGTTTACCCAAGGTGTTTGACGATCCGGGAGAACTATGCCCAAATTGCGGATTCTGCCGGACCTGGACACAAGGGGTTTTCTTGCACAAAACCACTTACGACGAGTCCAGTGCAGGGAGCCATAGGAATGAGCCCACATTCCAGCAACAGAAGAAGGCTCTTCACCTTGATCGAACTTCTGGCGGGCCACGGCGGAGCCCAGACCTCGCCGGGAGTCGGGGCGAAGCGCTCAACCAGGTTTACACGGATTGAGCTTCTGGTGGTGGTGGCGATTGTCGCAATTCTGGCGTCGATGCTGTTGCCGGCGCTGCAGCAGGTGTGGGAACAGGCCCGGCTCACAGCTTGTATCGGCAATCTGCGGCAGGTGAGTTTGGCAGTGGAATCGCTCACCTGCAACGACGCCCTGAACGATGCGCAATGCATGCTGTACGGCAGGTAAGCAGCCGCCTGATTGGATTCTCTTGTATCACAAGCATCCGTGCTTGTTTTCCGCATTCCTGTTGTATCACAAGCATCCATGCTTGTTGTTTGCATTCTCTTGTATCACAAGCATCCGTGCTTGTTTTCCGCATTCCTGTTGTATCACA
>CAYLNH010000012.1:0-19886 GCA_964384625.1 uncultured Lentisphaerales bacterium | reverse complement strand
AGCATCCGTGCTTGTTCTCCAGACATGAGCAAGGCTGATGATACATTTGCAGAAAGCTGTTCAGAGAAGAAGCGCAGAACGGCAGGCAGCCCCGTCGTGCGCCTCGCGAAGCTCCCCTGCGGTACGCCTGGATCAGTAAGAATGGGCCTTGCGGAACTCGTCGGGCGACTGGTTGCAGGACGCTTTGAACGCCTCGTAGAACCGGCTGGCGGAGCCGAAGCCGGCTTCGCTGGCGATGTCGATCACGGTGCGATCCGTGGTTACGAGCAGGCGTTGCGCGTGCGAGATGCGCAGTTGCGTCAGATAGTTGTGCAGCGTTATGCCGCAGGCCTGTTTGAAGAGGGCGCAGGCGTAGTTTGGATGCAGGTCGGCGGCGGCCGCGATATCGGCAATCACCAGGCGTTCCTGGAAGTTGGCGGCCATAAACTTGACCATCGCCTCGAGCCGATCGATCGGCCCGTGCAGATGACGGGCGTGCCCACCGGAAGCACTGCTCTGGAAGTTCCGCGCCAGCCGGCGAATCTGCGCGTGGATCTCCAGCAGTACGATCGCGTTCAGCTCAGTGTCTTCCTCCCGCAAGTCATGCCGCCACCGGCTCGCAAGTTCGAGCAGGGGGCCGGAGTCGCCGGAGATCTGCTGTTCCGTCAACTGCCCGCCGAGGACCTCCTGGGTGAATTCGCCGGGCAGGTTCCACTGCAGGAACCACGGCAGCGGGATGTAGATCCAGAAGCACTCGGAATCGTTGCCGACATCAATGACCTGATGCGGCATCCCCCCCCAGAACAAGGCAATTGCCGGCGCCCGAATGTGCCGCCGATTTCCGTGCCAGAGATAGGTCATGCTGCCGTGGCTGATGATGTTGATCTCGATTTCGTTATGCCAATGCGCCTTCTGCTGCGGCACCGGTTTGCCGCCGCGACAGGAGAACTCCTTCGTCTCCAATGCATTCAGTCCAGTCAAGCGCGGGGCGTCGGGCAGTTGCGATTGCGTGTGCTTCATCGACGTACTCATTTCGTGTCCTTCAACAGCAAGATATCGCCGTTGAGCAATCGCGGCAATGTAATCACACCGGTGTCGCGCGTTCTGATGATCGGCAAGTCCTGATGAAGCGCGATCGAACGGGCCACGGTTTCTTCGCCAAGCCCGCGCAGTTTCAATGTCATCCCTTCGGCGGGTATGATCTGACGTCCTTTGAATGACCAGTTCATCAGGATCACCGCACGTTTGCCCGATGTTCTGTGTTTGAGCAGGACCCCCTCCACCGTTGGGACCGCCGCATCCACAACCGGTGTCGCTTTGCCCATGGCCGCGGGCGCCGCGACATAACTTCGCTTGTCGGCATCATACGGTTTCTGCTGCATGGCGTCGTTGGCGTACTCCAGTCCGGCATAGGTACCGACAGTGATGGCCTGGCCCTTGCCGTAGCCGTTCTTCACCACTGCCGCACTGCCGTCGGCGTAGGCAGCAAGGACCTCGGCGCTGTCAACCGGCTGCAGGACCTCCCGGCCGACGGCCGGGACGAACGCGCCCTGGAACGGGGCTTTGCCGGAAAGTCTTACCTTGCTTGCCGGCGGCTGCTGCTTGTGCGGCCGCAGCGGCGGCAGCTTCGTCGCGCCGTACCGTTTGACGTCAGCCCAGTGTTCGACAGGATCGCGGGTCCTCAGCCCCAATACCGGCAAGAGCTTTGTCAACGGCAGGTTCGCTTCATTCCGGGCGAGCCCGCCGCCGCAGGTGTAGAGCGTGCCGCCCCTCTTGACCCATGTCTCCAGTTTGGCGGCGGCATCGCCACGGATGTGCGAGCCGCTGACGTAGATCACTTTGTAGTGGGAGAGATCGTTCTTGAGCAACAGCACTTCATCCAGGGCGTCCACCGGCAGGTGCGCATGCATCAGAGCGGTGTAGACCCACTTGCCGTTCTCCCAGCCGGCGCTGTTGCCCAGGTACTCCGAGGTGTTCGGCCGCACCAGCGCGATCTCCGCCGGCACCGCCCAGTCGGCGTCATAGGTCACGTCTTCCGCCGCCGCCAGCAGGCGGCCGGTCTTGCCGACGTTGATGACCGCGTCCAGGCGGTTGCCGAAGGTGTCGCCTTTGGACCACTCCGGGCCGTAGGTGTACCAATAGATCATCCGCGCCCCGCGCGCCGCCGCCGACAGCGCCCGCTGCATCGAGGCGCCGCGATGCGGCTTGACATAGATGCCGAAGCGTTTGTTGCGGAAGCGCGACAGGCTGCGGCCGACGTCGCACAGGTAGCTGTCCCACTGCCAGACGCGATAATCGCGATTGGACGTCTCATAGACGAACGCGTTATCGGCAAATCGGTAGAAGTCGAAGAAATCGAGACTGTGGCCGCGCATGAGAAAGGTGTTGCCGCGCAGGGCATACGAGTAGACCCACGGCCGTTGGGCGGCCGGGCTGTCGGGATCGTTCTCCAGCGCCTTGCGCTTCTCATCGTTCGCCGCTTCGAGGGCCTCCTGGAGCGCTTGGAACGCGCGAGCGGAGGATTCGTTATTGAACCGCCGCGAGTAGTATTGCAGCAGTTTCAGGCCCGACGGTGACAACGGGATCTTCTTGTCGTCATTCTTGGGTTGGCCGGCCCGGGGGTTCCAGATCAGCTGATCCCACCGCTTCTTTGCATCCGTTACGCCGGTACCGACATTCTTCTTCTTCTTTTTCTTGCCGATGTCCGCATCCAGTTGATCGATCACGTCGTTGTCCGGATCATCTTCATCGAGATCGCCCAGCCCGCCTTCCATACCCTTCTGCTGTTCCTTTTTCAACGCGTTCATGGCGTTGTCCAGGGCGGCCTTGCGTTCGCGCCGAATCTCCCAGTAGCTGCGCCCCCAGTAGCCGTAGAGCGCCCGGATCTCCTGCCAGTCTTTGGCGCCGAAGTCCGCCAGGGTCCGGCCTTCGCCGCGGACCATCTCGCGGAATGCCTTCCGGCAATACGGGCAGGCGCCCATATGTGCCTTGCCCTCGGGGGCGCCATCGAAGATCGAACCGATCTCATCAACGGTGAGGGCCCAGACTTCCTCGACCGGCAGTTTCGCGATCTCCGCGAGCTCGGCTTTGATGCGTGCTGCCGCGGCCTTTTTCGCGGCGGCCAGGTTCTTCGGGTCATAGGGGCAGCCGGCGCCGGGGAATACCTCCGGCGGACGGCCGTCGGCCCGTCTGATCTTCGGGATCGGATAGCCGCCGACCGATCCCAGGTAGGCCCGGTCCAACTCCTGGCCCATGCCTTCCTGTTTGCGGATGAGGTCCATGACGAAGCTGGGAGAGCCGCGCATGCTGTTCACACCGATGAGCCGAAGGATCTCAAACTCGGCCAGCATGGTGTCTTTGTCCGCCGTGCGGCAACCGTAGCCAACCATGTTGCCGCCGGTATCACGGTAGCCGCGGCAGTCCGTGACAATGGCATAGCGCTTTGGCGTCGGGCCGTCTCCGAGGGCCGCGTGGACGCGTTCATATTTCTTCTGGATGTATTCCTTCAGGCCGGCCAGTTGCGCCACCGACTCCGGTGTTGGCACCCCCTTGGCATCCGTGGTCAGGCGCGGCAGATACACCCCGAACGTCGGGCCGTCCGGGCCGGCCACCTGGAACCGGCGAATCGTCTTGCCTTTGTGGGCGAACTCAAACTCGAGCACGCCGTCTTTCAACGGCGCCTCGGCTTGATAGCCGGCAAGCGTGAAGGTGACGAAACCGGAATGAATACTCGTGAGCGGATGATATGCCGACCACGTACCGGGCTTCAGCCAATGGTACCGGTAGGTCTTGTCACTGGTGATGACACGGTCTGTCGGCTTCCCCTCGATTTCGTCGAGGATATCGTCTCCGTCCTTTCCCATGCCCCGGTTCGAAATATCCGGCTGGGCGAAGGTGAAGCGCGTCAGTTCGTACCGGTTGACTTTGCCGCCCAACCCTTCGCCGCCCCAGCGGCAATGAATGCGGACCGGGACCGATGGCGTGATCCTGACACAACGCACACGGAAGGTCACCCCCTGTTCCCGGCTCGACTTGCGCCCCGCAACAACGCCCGACGGCAACAGGAACAACGATGCCGCGAACAACAGCAGCCCACAGCAAGACAGCCTGCGGCCGGCAACAGGTCGACAAAAATCGGGCGTCATGGGATTCCTTTCGTTCATGTACTGCGGCACTGCCGGCGACGACACGCCCGGCGCCAACATTCAACGCCGGGCCGGAGTCGGCGGTAAACCGCAACGCCACATACACTGTAGAGTATATCCGATGATTCCGATACAATCCTCCATGATTTTCGCCCCTGATTCCGGCATCTTAAGGGCGTCTGCCGGTTTCCGGCCTGCGGCCGGAGCCCGGAGCTTCCTGTGCCTCTGGGCCGGCGCCGAAACCAGCTGGGCCTCTGGCGGGAGTCGTTTTGTTTCTCGGTCGGGACGGGACGACGATCGACGCGAGTTGTTTGCGGAGGAGAGTGCCGAAGTTGAAAGCCGCAAACGCCCCGGCGCTGTGGGAACCCTTGCGGCGCAAAATGCCGGATCGTTTCTGCGCCGGCGCGATCTGCTGCCGCCCCCCTCTTTCGCCGCTCCCGGCGCCGACGGCGGTCGTTCCGACCCTATCCGTCATACGGCAGGGGGTCCTCGATCCCCGTTTCAGCAAAGGCTTTCCGGCGTTCCACACATGTTGGACATGTGCCGCAGGCCGTCTCGCCGCCGCGGTAGCAGGTCCAGGTATGGGCGAAATCGACCCCCAGTTCCAGGCCGATCGCGAGTTCTTCGGACTTGCGTTTGCCGCTGAACGGCGCCCGCACGGCAACGGCATTGCGGCGGTTCAACGCGAGCACCTGATTGATGCCTTCGACGAAGCCCGCGGTACAATCCCAGTAGCCGTATTCGTCCTGCGCCTGGGCGCCGTAGAAGATCTCGGTGCAGCCGCGGCTCTCCGCGTACGCCGCGGCCACCGACAGCATCACCATGTTGCGGTTCGGCACATAGGTCGGCGGCTGGTCAAGCTCCTGTTGATCGAGCGCCGCCAGATCCGGAATCTCGATCGCCGCGTCGGTCAGCGCGCTGGCGCCCTGCGTCAGCGCGCCCAGCAACGACAGATCCACCCGCTTCCACTCCACGACTTCCGGCAACTGCGCACACTGCCACTCGGCCATGTCGATCTCGCGGCGGTGTTTCTGGCCGTAGTCGAGCGTCAGCGCAAAGACCTCCCGGCAGCCCAGCTTCTTGACGACATAATGCAGCAACGTCGTCGAGTCCATCCCGCCGCTGACCAGTACAACTGCTTTCATCAAGGAGGTCCTTCCACTTGCGCAGGACATCCTAGCGCCGAAGGCGGGATTTTGCAATCCTGAGGTCTGTTCCCGGCTGGCCGGCGCATGATTAGGAATATATCCATAAATTACTTGAAACGAAAGCGGACTTGGCTATATTCTCCCGTATGTAGCCGCAGTACTGCCAGGATTCTTTGGCTACAAAAATGCCCGGTGCGCGAACACCGGGCAAAACCGTAAACTGGAGTCGGCTTGACTCCCGAAATGGTTAGGGAAAGATGATTCATCTGACTCATCCTGTCAAGCTGACTCCCCAAATGAGGAGTTTGGCGATGAGTCAAACTACCAGACAGCAGTGCGCCTGGACGGGCGCGAGTGGGAGGAGCTACACGTACTTTGTGTACTCCTTGCCGTGTTCCTTCAACAAGAACCAGCCCGGCAACTACATCTATTGCAGGATAAATGCCCGGGGCAACTGGGTGCCGGTCTACATTGGTCAGGGCGACCTGGGTGATCGGATCGGCCCGAATCACCATCAGGCCGCCTGCATCCGCTCCAAAGGGGCAACGCATGTCCATGTGCATCTGAACAGGCGAGAACAAGACCGGCGTGCGGAAGAGAGCGACCTGCTCGCTGCCCATCCGGAATCCTACCAGCCGACCGGCTGCAATGAGAAAATCGGAGGGTAGCTGCAGGAGCAAGGGGGGCCTTCCCAGGCCCCCGTTTCCTCAAAGGAACCAGATGAAAAAACTGAAGAACATTGCAGAGGTCCAGATTGGTTATCAGGCCACGGGGCGGCTTGTGCATGAACACCACGGTACGCATCGCCTGATTCAACTTAAAGACATCGTCAACGACCGGGTCGTGATGGGGGATGCTATCACCATCGTGCCCAAACGTGATCCCGCGCGCTACCTGGTGCTGCCCGGTGACGTATTGTTTGTGGCGCGGGGACGCTTCAACGATGCCGTACTTGTGGCGGACAAGCTTGAGAATACGTTGGCGGTCAGTAACTTCTATATTGTCCGGGCCAAGCCTGCGGTGCTGCCGGAGTACCTCTGCTGGTATCTCAACCAGGACGAAGCACAGAGCTACATCAAGTCCAGACTGCACGGGTCGGGGATCAAGATGATCAAGAAGAGCGACCTGCTGGAACTGCCATTGCCGGTTCCGCCGCTTGAGGTCCAACGGATGATTGCGGATGTGGCGCGGCTGGAACGCCGGGAAGCCCAGTTGGTGGAAGAGATTCAGGAGAAACGGAAAGAGCTTAGGGCAGCCGTCTGCCACAGAGCCATACACAGCAAGGAGAGCAACTAGCATGGCCGACCTGATCAAACAGGACGAGATCAACGATATCCTCTGGCAGGCATGCGATACATTCCGTGGCGCTGTCGATCCGTCGGAATACAAGAACTACATCCTGGTGATGCTGTTCATCAAATACATGTCCGACCTGTGGAAGGACAAACGGGAACAGTACCTGGAGAGATACGACGGCAACGAGGAACGAGTCGAACGTGCGCTCAGCCGGGAACGCTTCCGCGTGCCGAAGGACTGCGACTTCGAACGCCTATATGCCCAGCGCAATGACGCCAACATCGGCGAGATCATCAACATTGCCCTGGAAAAGGTTGAGGACGAAAACAAGGAAAAGCTCGAAGGTGTCTTCCGAAACATCGACTTCAATTCCGAAGCCAACCTCGGTCAGACCAAGGAACGTAATCGTCGGCTTAAATCGCTGCTGAAAGACTTTGCCAATCCGAAGCTGGACTTGCGTCCGTCACATCTGGAAAGCAACGATGTTATCGGCGACGCTTACGAGTACCTGATCGCCCGGTTCGCCTCCGGCGCGGGCAAGAAAGCGGGCGAGTTCTACACACCTGCCGAGGTGTCGATGCTGCTGGCTAGACTTGTCCGGCCACAACCGGGCGACCGCGTGTGCGACCCGGCCTGCGGTTCCGGATCCCTGCTGATCCGTGTCGCCCAGCAGATCGGGTCCAACGATTTCTCGCTCTACGGTCAGGAATCAAACGGCTCCACCTGGTCCCTGTGCCGGATGAATATGTTCCTGCATGAAATGGACTCGGCTCGCATCGAATGGTGCGACACGATCAACAACCCGCGCCTGATAGAAGCCGACAGCCTGATGAAGTTCGATGTCGTGGTTGCCAATCCCCCGTTCTCGTTAGACAAGTGGGGCGCCGAGAACGCCGGCAGCGACCGTTTCGGCCGGTTCCATCGTGGTGTTCCGCCGAAGAGCAAGGGCGACTACGCGTTCATCTCGCACATGATCGAGATCGCCCTGGCCGGCAAGGGCAAGGTGGGAGTCATCGTGCCACATGGCGTGTTGTTCCGCGGTGGCTCCGAAGGCGTCATCCGTCAGCAATTGATCGAGGAAAACCTGCTGGAAGCCGTGATCGGCCTCCCCGCCAACTTGTTCTACGGAACCGGCATCCCCGCGGCCATTCTCGTATTCAACAAGGCCAAGACCACACAAGACGTCCTGTTTATCGACGCCAGCCGCGAATACGGCGACGGCAAGAACCAGAATCGGCTGCGCCCGGAGGACATCGACAAGATCTACGCGACCTTCGAAGCTTTCGAGACGGTCGACAAATACGCCTATCGCGCCACGTTCGACGAGATCCGCGAGAACGAGTTCAACCTGAACATCCCCCGTTACGTCGACACCTTTGAACCTGAGCCCGAAGTCGACATCGCGGCCGTCCAGGAAGAGATCGACCAGCTCGAATCCGAACTGGCCGAGACCCGCAAGGAAATGGCCGTCTACCTGAAGGAACTGGGACTGGTTGGGAGGACTGATGGATAGCCGCGAGATGCAAGAACAGGGCATCACTTGTGACCTGGACCTCACAGGGGTAGAGTCGGGGGCAGAGTCAGGGGTAGAGTCAGGGGTAGAGTTGGAAATGGCTCAAGATGTCCTGGCCAAGTCGCACGCTGAGCAGCAATTGAACATGTGCGGCCCGAGTCGAGGCCCGAGTCACAGTACGATGGAACTGCTTGCCCGAGAAATGGCAGTTGTTGCAGGAAATGCAACAACTGAACCAACCATCAAGGATTCCTTGATAGTTGCCTATTCAGATCCCGAAATGCGCAGGAGGAATATCAGGTGATGGAGAATATACCAGACGAAGAAGCCGTGGGGGCCGCGCTGTCCATGGCATCTGAAGTTGAATACAAAGCAGCCGGTGGCTTCAAGGCGATGTATGCCGCCAAGATCAAGAAGAAGCCGCAGGCACTGAAGGTGGTTTATCTGCCGCCATTGGATGAGCAGGATGAGGAGGACCGTGTCAGTGAGCGGGCGCAGCTCCTGGCCAGACTAAACCGGGAGGTAGAGGTCTTGGGATCATGTACAAACCCGAACCTCGTGAAACTCGGTGATCTCAAGCCGCGGATCGTCCCGATTGGCGATCACGAATACTATGTCTACAGCGAAGAACTGCTCTCCGGCGAAGACGTCCTTGCTGCTTCAACCAAACCGCGACCAGATCTGCCCGAACTCAAACTGCTGATGCTCTCAATCCTCGGCGTCATCAACGATCTGTGGCCGGACTATGTTCACCGTGACATCAAGCCGGAGAACATCATTCGGACTGAAGACCCTGAACGCCGTTTTGTCATGCTCGACCTGGGGATCGCTTACAAGATCCATGGCACCCAGCTTACGGCACGAGGGTGTACCCTGGGAACCCGAAGGTATATGCCGCCAGAGCTTTTCTTTCCGGACTACAAGAAGGTTATCGACTTCCGCAGCGACCTGTATTCCGCCGGTGTGAGCGTCTATGAGTACGCTGCCGGCCATCATCCCCTTGTGCCTGGTCCTGAAGATCCCGGCACAACCGTCTGGCGTGTATTGAACCAGTTGCCCGCAAAACTCGAGACCGTTCGAAATGACCTGCCCAGGGAATTCTGCCGGATCATCGACCGCTGCATGCGCAAACAACCAGCCCTGCGATTCTCGGATCTGGAGGGGTTGATCAAACAAGTGGAGGGGATCTCATGAAGCTCTTTGCCCAACACGGATATGGCCCTTCGGACAAGCTGGAACAGGGCTTGCGCATGAAGGCCATCGACGGCGTCATTCTCAGTTCCAGGTACACCCGACCCGACAAGGCTAAAGCAGAGGTCGCCAAAATCCGGAAGGTCTCAAAGAAGGCAGAGATCCTTATCGACCCCGAGTACTGTGCCGCATCGGTCATTGGATCTCCCAACGCCCAGCTTGGCTATCTGGAGGAATGGCCGCATTTCCGACCGTTGCGGATGGTAGATTTCCTGGTCAAGAAGCAGGAAGTGGACCAGATCGTTGATGAGGCGCTGACGGCTCAGGACAAAGCCGGCGCCACATCCCTGATCGCGCCATCGGTTTACATCCCGACCTCTCTCGATTCCATGGAAGCTGCGCTTGCACTGAGTTTCTTCGAGTACGGCGCAATGCAGAGCGACTACCATGAGAAGCGGACCTACGCAACCCTTGCGTTGCATCGTGACGCCCTGCTGAACCGCAAAGCACTAATGGATTTCGTCAATGGGTTGACCGGGATGTCCGATCGCCCCAAGGGCATCTATCTGATTGTTGGCACGGATAGCTCCAGTGGCGTGAACTCGACACCGTCTGCAGAGCTCTATCAGGCTGAAGTCCTGGCCGGCTGGATGTACCTGAATCTTGCGTTCAATCTGAACGCCATTCCAGTCATCAACGGTTATTGTGATCTGTTCTGGCCCTTCCTGGCCGTGGCTGGCGACGGTGCCGGCGCAACTGGATGGTGGTCGAACCTGCAATGCTTCTCGCTTGACCGCTATATCAAGACCAGCGATTTCCGTCGGCAGCCCAAGATCCGCTATCTCTCCGCCAATCTGTTGGCACGGGTAACTGTTGACGAGCGTCAAGCGTTTGAGGCGGTCATGCCAAGCGTCAACAACGGGCTGCCTTCGGACGCCGCCTACAAAGGCGCGGAGCCCGGCAGAACAGATGAGGCCGTGCAAGCATGGGAAGCGCTCAAGGCCCTGAATGCCAAAGTCAGCGACGACGATCCGGAACAGGCGTTGGTCGATCTGGAGCAACTCATTCTGGCGGCGGGAAAGAACTGGGCCGGACTCCGAGGATTCGGGTTCACCAAAGGCCAGGAGGCCGTAGACGAATACCTTCGGAACTTGAGCAATGCGGTCAAGGTATTCAGAGAACTGGGAGAGTTTTAGTCGCTTGAAACACCTTGTTCACAACTTCGCCCGTGTGCTTCGGCGCCAACGGCTTGGTCGGCGAAGGCGTATGGTAGGTGGCAATCCTGCCGCTCTCCCGGTCGAAACCCCAGAGCCCCACGCGGATACTCTTGAACGTATCCAGATACGGCAGGGCGTTGGCACAGACCTTCACTGGCAAAATGACGATCGCGGAGTTGGCATAGTACCGGTACCGATGCGCCTGCAGCATCGCCTCGCGCCAAGCCTTCAGCTTCGCCTCGAACGCCCGCACCGTGGGTGTCGTCGACCGGCAGAACTCGTCGACGCCAACCGCGACGTCACCTTCGTCCAGTCGTGCCTGCTCCCACTGAACGCAGACCAGATCCGCGATGCCGTAGCCGTTCACCGGGATCTCTCGGGCGCACGCCATCGTGTCTTTCCGGGAACGCCCGTGCAGCGATTGGAAGTTCTGAAAGTAGGCCCGGGCAAAAGCCAAGGTGAAGTCGCTTTCGCCCGTCCGCGCCGTCGTCTGCGAAGGCAGATTCCGTACGGGTTCGCGAAAGCGATGCTTAGGAATGTGAGGGAGAGTGCCGAGGTCCGCCATGTTCAGTAATATAAAGAAACCAGCACGCAATTCAACAGAATTCGCCTCATCGGGTTCGGCAGTTGTTGCAGAAAATGCAACAACTGGGGCAACCATTGGGCATTGTTCAGTAGTCCAACTCACAAGAAAACCTTGTAGGTTGCCGCATGTCCGTTGTTCCGCCCAGATTGTACGGAACAACTATCATGCGAACACCGAACGGAAGGGATGAGCAATGGCCCAATCAACTGAAATCATCAAAGGCTACCGGGAAACCACCCTGGACTCCTGGCGCGAATTCACTGGCGTGATAGAAACCAAACACCACGACTGTCCCGCACTCATCTATCGCGGCCAAGCAGATGCCACGTGGCCGGTCAAGTCCTCGATGGATCGCTGGGAAGAGCGCTTCCCCACCTACCTTGGTGGACGCTTTGGCTGCCCTCCGGTTACCCGCGAAGTCCATCTGGTAGCTTTCCAACACGCGGTCAAGGGCCGGCGCGGTAGCAACCCGCCGGAGTTGTCCGAGGACGAATGGTGGGTGCTGGGACAGCATCATGGTCTGAAGACCCCGATGCTGGACTGGACGATGTCTCCCTTCGTCGCCCTCTTCTTTGCGTTCGAGGAGAAGTGCATTGATGGGAACGAGCCCGAATCTCGGGCCGTCTTCGTTCTATCGTCAAGTTGTATACTGCAGGAGCACTCAAAAGAGGCCCCAGCCCCTCTACCTTACACCCCATTGAAAGAGACCAGTCCCCGACTTGTAAACCAAGCCGGCTTGCTGCTCCGAATGCCCGAGGAGTGTGATCTTCAAGAGTATGTCCAAACCCACTTCGAGAACGAGAATTCCGCAGGCACTCCCATCCCAATGGGCAGCCACGCCCGTTGCATTCTGGAGAAAATCGTCATCCCGAACACAGACCGCACGGATTGCCTGAAGCTTCTGAACAAGATGAACATCAACCGTTCATCGCTGTTCCCAGACCTCGACGGCGCCGCCCAATATGTTAACGCCATGTGGGAACTCGACTGGGACACGTCTCTCGGGCATCTGCCGGATTCGCTGCAGGAAAATCTATGAACCAAGCCAACCAGAAGACGAAAACGACACCCATTGGTGAGATCCCAGTGGATTGGGATTGCGCGCTTCTGGGTGACATCGCGCTATTCAAGAACGGCCTAAACTTCCTGCGGTCTGACACTGGCTACACATACAGAATCATTGGCGTGACAGGATTCCAACGGTTGTTCCGACCAGATGCGTCATCATTCGAAGAAGTCTCCCTGAACAGAGAGCTTTCGCCCGAAGAGGTCCTGCAAGGCGATGATCTCCTGTTTGTGAGGTCCAATGGCAACAAAACATTGATCGGCCGGTGCATGATCATGCCGGAGCTATCGCGGCCTACTGGCTTCTCGGGATTCACCATCAGGGCACGCGTGTCAACGGACCATGCTGTACCCGAGTACGTCGCAAGGTTCATGGGGTCTTGGCCGGGGCGCAAACAGATGCTTCGATTGGGAGGGGGGACAAATATCTCTAACTTGAGTCAAGACACCCTACGCAAAATCTCAATCCCCCTTCCTCCTCTCCCCGAGCAGCGCAAGATCGCGGAGATCCTGTCGACATGGGATCGGGCCATCGAGCAGACAGAGAAACTCATCCAGGCCAAGCAGCAGCTCAAAAAGGGCCTCATGCAGAAACTCCTCACCGGGGAACTCCGCTTCCCGCAATTCCGTGGCACCCCCTGGCGGACGTGTAGACTTGGCGACGTTTTCAAGGAGCGAAAAGAAACGCGACGAGACGATTTGCCCCTGCTTTCGATAACCGCAGATCGTGGCGTCATACCTCGAGACGAAACGGACCGCAAAGATATCTCTAACACTGACAAATCGAAGTACAAGCGCGTTGCTCCCGGCGACATCGGCTATAACACGATGAGGATGTGGCAGGGCGTGTCCGCGCTCTCCGAACTTGATGGCATCGTTAGCCCAGCCTACACGATCTGTACCCCAACATCTGAGATCTTGGGCGAGTACGCATCGCACCTGTTCAAGTTCTCCCCAATGGTAAACGTCTTCTGGCGTAACTCACAAGGGTTGGTGAGCGATACGCTGAACCTGAAATATCGATCCTTCGCTCGGATCAAGATCCAGTTGCCTGGCGTTGATGAACAGGCGGCCATTGTGGCGGTGTTGAAGGAGGCAGACGAAGACATTTCGGTTCTGGCACTGAAAGTTCAACAGTTGTTACAACAGAAGAAGGGCCTGATGCAGAAACTGCTGACTGGCCAGATCCGAACAATGACCGGAGGCGGGACATGATCGAGTTCATCGGAGGACTGGTCCTTGGCGCCGTAATGGGAGTAGTTGCTGATCGGGTATGGTCGTGGTTCGAAGGACGTCCGAGATTCCGAATCACTACTGGACGATACGGAGAAGTCGGAGATAAGGAAGGAATCTCCATCACGGTCCAGAATGTTGGCAAAGCGGCCATCCCTCCATACGAGTTGGCTCTCTTCCATCCGTCGCGGGGCACAATGAGCTGTTTCCCCGCCAAAGCATCTGCAGCGGACCCACTGCTACCCGGACAAGAGCGTTGTCATCACTGCGAGATGTTTGTGGGGAAGAAACCAAATTCGTTCGTCCAATCATGGCTCAAGCATGAAAGAGATCTTCCCGTTGATCACGTCGAGGCGAGCGACTTTGTTTTCAAGGTGATACTGAAGAACAGTAAATCTGTGCTCTGTGAAAGTGCTGGAATGGGCCAGGCTTTGGCGCAAATCATGTTGAACGGGTTTGAGGTCGGGCCCAATGATGGCTGGCAAAGCTTCACGAGTTGGGGCCATGCCCGTATTGACCAGAGTTCATACTTTCAGAAGCGGACGCGGCAGAAGGAGATGCAGCAGATCATTGCGGACATCGAGACTGAAAACGCCAAGAAGAAAGAACTTCGGTCCGAAGAGGGGGAGGAAGAAGGAACTCATGGTTGATGTTTCCTGCAAATTTGACTTCCATCCCGTTGGCCAAGGACTCTTCTGCAGTGGTGCGATCAACGATTTCCGATTCGTGTACGACTGTGGGACAGACAGCGGCGCGGCCTACACAAACTCGGCAATCTCTAGATATGATCAGAATGATCCCTTGGATCTCCTGATCATCTCCCATTTCCATGCGGATCACATGAACGCCGTCAGGGATCTTCTTGCCAGAACCAAGGGAGTGAAGGAGGTCGTGCTTCCCTATCTCTTCCCGGCGGAGCGCTTAATGGTGGCTGCTGAGTATTCACTGATGGGAGGGGATGGTCCGCTTAACGATGACTATGTGGCATTCCTCACGAACCCGTTGGCGTACATCGCCGAGGCCTCCGGGGACAACTTGGACACTCGTGTGACGTTCCTCTGGGGCGAGAGGCCGGTTTTGGATTGGCCCGAGCAGGCTGCCCAAGGGCTAGGCAACTATGGTTGGCTTGGCGAACCGCCGTTGAATAAGGCAGACTTTCCTGAGCTTACGGGTACGCCCGACTCAGTGACCATACGCAATCACTCCAACATCCTCCGAGTGCCATTGTGGGGCTTCAAGTTCTACTGCCAGCCTGGACGGGCCGACCGACACGACATCGAGGCGGAACTCCGGGCCTGTGATCCTCCAGTTGATCCCAATGACATCCCATCCGCTGTCGGAAACCGCCTCAAGGACCTGAAGGATGTCTACATGTCGCTCTTTGGTGGATCTGGCGGACAGAACAGCACCTCGGTGATTTGCTGTCACGGCCCGGCCAGCCCGCGGCGCCACGGGGACATGCTCCTCCATGGCCATGCAGAGATCTTACTGCAACAGCGTCCGACAGGGGATCCTGACGTCTTCTTAACCAGTAGTCTTTCCGGTTGTGTCCTCGTCGATTGGTTCGAAATCGCTAGCGTAGGACGGAGTAACGAGTTCCTGTTGCCTCCAGTACAGATGCTGATGGGGGATGCCAACATCGGTATTGCCGAATACCAGCAGCATTTCCGGGCAGAACTCGATCTGGTGGGGGCGTTCCTGTTGCCGCACCATGGGGCCAAAGGCAATTGGCGCAACAGGTTCATCGCGTTGATGCCTCGATGTCAGATGTGGGTGGCCTCATTCGGGCTCGGAAACAAACACAAGCACCCCAGCAAGATGGTGGTTGACCAACTAGTCAGTAACGACAAGCGTCTGTTGCTTTGTAACGAAATCCAGGGACTAGGAATCGAAGCTCGTGCAACCTTAGTCCCGTAGCTCACTAATCTGTGTCATGGCCGACATTCCGTCATACAAAGAAGACCGGATCAGCCAGATACCGGCGTTGATGCTGCTGCAGAAGCTGGGGTATCAGTATCTGTCGCCGGCCAAGGCGTTGGCGTTGCGGGGTGGGCGATTGCGGAACGTGCTCCTGGAGCCGGTGCTGGAGGAGCAGCTCCGGCGGATCAATCGGATTCAGTTTAAGGGCGAGACCTTCGCGTTCTCGGAAGCCAACATCCAGGGCGCGGTGCAGGCGCTGAAGCTGGAGCTGTTCGATGGACTGTTGCGGACGAATGAGCAGGTCTATGAGATACTCACCCTCGGTAAGGCGATGCAGCAGAGCATCCTGGGGGACGTCAAGAGTTTCACGTTGAACTACGTCGACTGGCTGCATCCGGAGAACAATGTCTACCACGTGACCGAGGAGTTCGCGGTCGAGCGTTCGGGCGGGGCGGAGACCACGGCCATCCGGGTGGACGTGCTGATCGACGGGGACGAGGCCGAGGTGCTGGATCGGCAGCGCGACGGCGATGAGGAGTTTCTGATTACGGTGGCGAAGCCGCCGGAAATCTACTTCCCGGACAGCGTCAAGGTCTTGGTCAACGACGTACCCGTGGGCGTTGAGGAACTGATTCCGCACGGTAACGACGAACTGAAGATCCGAACCAAG
Organism: uncultured Lentisphaerales bacterium; assembly: GCA_964384625.1. Lineage (GTDB taxonomy): Bacteria > Verrucomicrobiota > Lentisphaeria > JABSQK01 > JABSQK01 > CAYLNH01. The sequence continues at coordinate 3,923 of CAYLNH010000012.1, read as the reverse complement.
TTCATCTTCGAACGCGAGCGCTTCTACGAAACGCGTCGGCCCGACCTGGTGTTGTTTGTCAACGGCATCCCGTTTGCTGTGATTGAATGCAAGAGCCCGCACATCAAGGACCCGATGGGCGAGGCGATTTCGCAGCATATCCGGAATCAGCACGAGGATGAGATACCACGGCTGTTTCAGTATGCGCAGTTGCTGCTGGGCGTGACCAATGATGCCGCGAAGTTCGGCACGGTCGGCACGGGCGCGAAGTTCTGGAGTGTCTGGAAAGAGGATGAACTCGATGAGGACCTCCTGACGCAATTGGTCAATCAGGACTTGGACGACCAGCAGAAGGACGACCTGTTTGGTAAGGACACATTGCACGAAGACAGCAAGCCGTACTTCGTCGGTTTGGAGCAGGGCGGCGATCGCGCCGCTTCGCCACAAGACCGGGCGTTGTACTGTCTGTGTCGACCGGAGCGGCTGTTGGAGTTGTCGCGGCAATTCGTTATCTTCGATGCCGGCGAGAAAAAGATCGCGCGGTATCAGCAGTACTTCTGCGTGAAAAACATCCTGCGCCGGATCCAGGTGCGGGAAACGGACGGCAGTCGTCGCGGCGGTGTGGTCTGGCATACCCAGGGCAGCGGCAAGTCACTGACCATGGTGATGCTGGCGAAGGGCCTGGCGTTGGCGCGTGAGCTGCAGGACCACAAGATCGTGGTGGTAACCGACCGCATCGATCTGGACGACCAGATTCGGGACACCTTCCGCAACTCCGGCTTTGAGGTGGTTCAAGCGCGCAGCGGCTGGAATCTGGGCAAGCTGCTGTCCGGCGCAAAGGCGCAGGTGATCACAACGGTGATCGACAAGTTCGAAGCGGCCTGCGGGCGCATGGACCAACCGAACACGAGTCCGGACATCTTTGTGTTGGTAGACGAGAGCCACCGGACGCAGCACGGCAAGGGACTGCGCGGCTTCAGTGAGCGCCATATCCGCATGAAGAAGGCTTTACCCAATGCCTGCTACATCGGGTTCACCGGGACGCCGCTGATGAAGAGAGACAAGAAGACTGCGGTTCTCTTCGGCGGGTTGATCGACCCGGTCTACAACATCCGGCAGGCGGTTGAAGACAAGGCGGTCGTTCCGTTGCTGTACGAGGGCCGGCTGGTGCCGCAGGACGTGGATCGTGTGCCGTTGGACGAATGGTTCGAGAAGTACACGGAAGAGCTGACGCCGGAACAGAAGGCCGACCTGAAACGGAAGTGCAGCACGGGCGACCAGATTCAGAAGGTGAAGCAGGTCATCATGCGGATCGCCTGGGATGTGAGCACGCACTACCGGGATACCTGGCAGGGCACCCCATACAAGGGCCAGTTGGCCACGATGAGTAAGGAAGCGGCGCTGACCTACAAGGAGTTCCTGGACGAGTTCGGCATTGTTTCTTCGGAGGTCCTGATCTCCGGTCCGGATGACCGCGAAGGCCATGATGACATCCATTCGGAGAGCAAGGAGGCGGTGCAGAAGTTCTGGAAACGGATGATGTCGAAGTACGGCAGTGAGAAGCAGTACAACAAGCAGATCATCAACGCGTTCAAACATGCCGAGCATCCGGAGATCATCATCGTCGTCGACAAACTTTTGACTGGTTTTGATGCCCCGCGGAATACCGTGTTGTATCTGCACAAGAAACTGGAGGGCCACACCCTCTTGCAGGCGATCGCCCGCGTGAACCGGCTGCACGAAGGCAAGGATTTTGGTTACATCATCGACTACTACGGTGTACTCGGCAGTTTGGATGAGGCGTTGGACCTGTATGGCGGCTTGCCGGAAGCCCTCGATGGATTCGACCAGGACGACCTGGTACACGCGCTGACCGATGTGCAGAAGGAGATTGCCGACCTGCCGCAGGCGCATGCTGCCGTATGGGATCTGTTCAACAGCATCAAAAACCGGCAAGACGCCGAGCAATACGAGCTGTTGCTGGCAGACGAGGCCCTGCGGGCGAGGTTCTACGGCCGGCTCCAGGAGTTCTCACGCAAGCTACAGGTCGCACTGTCAACAGTGGCATTCCATGAGAAGACGTCTGAGAAGAAGATCCGGCAGTACAAAGACGACCTGAAGTTCTTCTGCAACCTGCGCACGGCCGTCCGCCGCCGTTACGCGGAGACGGTGGACTTCAGGGAGTACGAGAAGCGGATTCAGAAACTGCTGGACACGCATGTCGGTACGGGCGAGGTCGAAAAACTGACGGAGCTGGTCGACATTTTCGACCAGGAGGCATTCGCCAAGGAAGTCGACAAAGTGAACGCCCCGGCAGCCAAAGCCGATCGGATTGCGCATCGGACCAAGAAGACGCTGAAAGAGAAATGGGAGAAGGAGGACCCGGCCTTCTATCGCAAGTTCAGCCGTTTGGTGGAGGACGCCATCGATGCCTTCCGCGCGCATCGCATTTCCGATGTCGAATACCTGGAGAAGGTCACCGAAGCCATGAACCATGTGCGCAACCGCACAGGAGACCGGATCCCCGAACGGTTAAGAGACCATGGTGTGGCAATTGCCTTCTTCGGCATTACGGACGAGCCGCTGAAGAAATACGCCCGTGACGATCTGGACCTCGAAGCCGTGCGCATCGACATCAGTCTGAAAATCGACGAGATCATCCAGCGTCTGAAAATCGTCAACTGGGAGCAGAATTCTGACGTCCAAAACCAGATGCGCACGGCCATCGAGGATTTCCTGTTCGAGTACAAAGAAGAGAAGGGCATCCCACTGACCTTCGACGATATAGATGCGGTCATGGAACAGTGCCTGGAAATCGCCAGAGTACGCTATCCGTCGTGAGCAATTCCTGAATTGGAATCACATACTGAGGGAAGATATGTCAGACGAAGAATACCGACCTTACTGCTCATTCTGTGGCGCCCATGTCGGCGAGAAGAGTGAACGCACAGGTGAAATGACAACAGCGATCTACTACTGTGCGAAGTGTGAGTGCAACTACTGTGATCAATGTAGCTGGGCACGGAGTGAGGGAGATGAGTCGGTGCAGATATGCCTGCGCTGCGACGGTCTCCTGGAAGAGGTTACATGACCGAGTTGCCGGATGGAGGGAAGTCTTTGATCGCTCGATACGGTTCTCGTCAGATCGAGTTCATCCTGCAGCGCCATGACCATGATCGGCTGAAGATTGAGGTGCATCCCGACCAGTCCGTACGCGTCTGGGCTCCGTTTGACCGAAGCGATGCTGAAGTCTGCCGTCGCGTGAAACGCAAGGGGGGGTGGATCCTTAAGCAACTCGACTACTTCCAGCAGTTCCAACCGTTGCCGCCGCCGAAACAATACGTTTCCGGTGAGAGTCACTATTACCTCGGACGACAGTACCGGTTGAAAGTGCTCAAGGGCAAGAAGGCGGAAGTGAAGTTGATCGGGCGTTTCCTCAAGGTCTGGGTTCCCGACAAGGCGGACACCGCAAAGATCGCCGAACGCGTTGAGCTATGGTATCGCCAACACGCACGACGCATCTTCCTCCAACGGTCGGGAAGCTGCTTCCGCAAACTACATGATCCCAAGCTGGCATTCCCCGAAGTAAAAATGCGTAAGATGAAACAGCGTTGGGGGAGTTGCAGCCGTCCCGACGCCATCTTGCTCAATCCGGAGTTGATCAAGGCCCCCCTTTATTGCGTCGAGTACGTGATCATGCACGAGCTGTGTCATCTCAAGTACCAGGAACACAGCCCCCGCTTCTTCCGTCTCCTCCAACGTTGCATGCCAGACTGGCAACGCCGAAAGCAACGCCTGGAATCTGCCATCCTCTGATTCGGATAGTGACCGTCTCTTGATGTCACTCCGGCCTCAGGCCTCGCGACGCTCGAGTTCGGCAACCGCAGCGCTGTATTAATCCGGCACGCAAATAGGCGACATTCTCGCGGTGTGTGCTATATTAG